>CAZGCW010000160.1:0-9207 GCA_964524295.1 uncultured Pseudomonadales bacterium | reverse complement strand
GGTCGCCGGTAATCCACTCGCCGATTTTCGGCCAGAGGCCTGAGAACGCCTTGTAGGCTGGTTGTAGAGCAGGCAGGGTCAGTTTGGAAAATTCCAGTATGATCAGTTTGCCCCCATCTTTAAGGGTTCGTCTGATTTCGGCAAGGGCTTGAGCTTTGTCAGTTACATTACGGATGCCAAAGGCCATCGTGACGGCATCAAAATACTGGTCAGGAAAAGGCAGGCTTTCGGCATCGCCAAGCACGAATTGGACGTTCCCCAGGATGCCTTTATCATAGAGGCGGTCTCTACCTGCACCCAGCATGGCTTCATTAATATCACATAGAATAACCTGGCCTTGAGGACCTACTTTTTTTGATAGTAATTCGGTTAGATCACCCGTACCTCCAGCAAGATCCATTATCTGGTGACCTTGCCGGGCCCGGGTCAGCTCAACGGTCATCCGCTTAATAAGCCGATGCGTCCCTAGCGACATCAGGTCATTCATTAGGTCGTATTGCTGGGCAACGGATTGGAATACTTTGGCTACATGGTCCGCCTTTTCACTTTTGGGCACTGACTTAAAGCCGAAATGGGTTTTGTCCTGATCCATTGCACACACTATCGGGTTGAGGGTATTTGGCTATTGTACACCTGAAAAGCCCTTTAGGGATTTAGTTAAGGGCGATGAACTGAGGATCTCTTGACTTTCCGGCAGCAGACAGGCGAGCCAGATAGTCTTGCCAGTTAGGTTGCTGATTCTCGCCTAGTTGATGCAGATAATTCCAACTATAAATACCGGTGTCATGACCATCAGAAAAAGATATTCTTATGGCATAGTGCCCCTGTGTCAGGATATCTTTGAACGTGACAAGACGCTTGCCATGTTGCAGAACCTGCTGTCCGGGAGCATGGCCTTGGACTTCAGCGGAAGGCGAGAATACCCTGAGGTATTCAGCACTTAACTGGAAAGTATACGCTTGATAGATGAGTTCTAGCGTCGCTGATTTTTTGTGGACTTTAATCTCGATAGGACGCATGAGTTGGCTCAAAGAATATAGCGGCTTAAGTCTTCGTTGGCAGCGAGATCCTCGAGATGACTATTAACATAGTTGGCGTCTATGGTCATGGTGTGGTTTTGAGTTTCGACTTGGGCGTCTTCCCCTGCGGAGTAAGATAGCTCTTCCAGTAGTTTCTCCATCACAGTATGTAATCTTCTAGCCCCTATATTTTCGGTCGTTTCATTTACCTGCCACGCGATTTCGGCTATTCGTCTTAAACCTTCTTCGGTAAATTGGATGTCGATGCCTTCGGTACCGAGCAGGCTCTGGTACTGTTCGGTTAATGAGAAGTCTGGTTCGGTCAGTATCCTCACGAAATCATCGACTGATAACGTTGATAATTCCACCCGGATAGGTAATCTGCCCTGGAATTCAGGAATGAGATCGGATGGCTTGCTGAGGTGAAAAGCACCGGAGGCGATAAAAAGGATGTGGTCGGTTTTTATCATGCCGTGTTTGGTAGTGACGTGGCTTCCTTCTATTAGGGGTAGTAAGTCTCTCTGCACCCCCTCTCTTGAGACATCGGCACCGCCATAGTCTGATTTTTTGGCAATTTTGTCCACCTCATCAATGAATACAATCCCGGTTTGTTCTACGGCATTGATCGTTTTTAATTTCAAGTCCTCATCATCAATCAGTTTTGCGGCTTCTTCATTGGTTAATATTTTTAGCGCATCTTTAACAGTCAGTCGTTTTGCCTTGCTTTTTCCGGGAGACAGGTTTGAAAACATATTCTGTAGCTGGTTGGTCATCTCCTCCATCCCAGGGGGGGCCATAATCTCTATTCCTACCGGGTTGGCCTGGATATCAATGTCAATTTCCCGGTCATCCAGTTCTCCTTCGCGGAGCTTTTTACGGAAAAGTTGCCGAGTACTACTGTTTTGTTCATCGGTATTGTGTTCTCCCCTTGCTGGGGGCAACAAAGTGTCGAGAATTCGGTCTTCGGCTGCATCTGCAGCACGCGGTTGAGATTGAGAGATTAAGTCTTCGCGTAACATTTTATAGGCTGCCTCAGTGAGGTCGCGAATAATGGATTCCACATCTCTGCCGACATAGCCCACTTCAGTAAATTTGGTCGCCTCTACCTTAATAAACGGTGCGTTAGCGAGTTTTGCAAGTCGTCGTGCTATTTCGGTTTTACCGACGCCAGTGGGCCCGATCATCAGGATGTTTTTGGGGGAGATTTCTTGCATCATTTCTGTAGACAGTTGTTGTCTCCGCCAGCGATTACGCAACGCAATGGCGACGGCGCGCTTCGCGTCGTCCTGACCGATAATGTGTTTATTCAGGTCGTGGACGATTTCTCTTGGCGTCATGCTGGTCATGGCATTATCACTTTTTAAGGTTTGGAAATGGATTCGATAGTCAGGCTAGTATTGGTATAAATACAGATTTCTGAGGCGATGGTCAGGCTTTGCTTGACGACTTCTTCTGCGGAAAGATCAGTATGTGCCACCATCGCTATAGCCGCGGCTTTAGCATATTGGCCACCTGAACCGATGGCCATAATACCATCACTGGGTTCGACGACATCACCGGTCCCCGTAATCATAAGAGAATCCTTCTCATCTGCCACTAGCAGTAGTGCTTCAAGGCGGCGTAGGGCCCGATCACTGCGCCAGTCCTTGGCAAGTTCCACGGCGGATCGCACCAGATTTCCTTGATGCTGCTCTAGCTGGGCTTCGAAACGCTCAAATAGAGTAAACGCATCTGCCGTACCACCAGCAAAACCAGCAATAACTTTGTTTTCGAATAACCGGCGGACCTTCCGGGCATTGCCTTTTAATACGGTATCGCCCTGGGTTACCTGGCCATCCCCGCCAATCACCACCGATTTGCCTCGGCGGACCGATAAAATTGTTGTTCCTTCGAACTGTTCCACAGTCAATTCACCTTCCTGATTAACTAGAGATTTGGGGACAACCCAGGCTTATTTCAAGGTTTAGCGCGTCTGGGCATGGCTTCGAATTGGTTTACAGCCAGTAAATCCTGAGCTCTACTGAGTGATTGCCGGTCAGAAAACGGCCCAACCATGACGCGATGCCAGTTGACCCCGTTAATTTCGGTTGATTGAATGAAGGCATCTAATCCTAGCAGGAGGATTTCTGCCCGTCTTTCATCGGCATCTCTATTTGATTTGAAAGAGCCTGTTTGAAGTAGAAAGTTAAAGTCTTCGGATTCTGGATTGGTCTGTTCATAGCCACTGATCGTCTTAACCTCGTCAATGGGGAAAAGATCCTGAAAGGTAAAGTCCAGTTTTTCCTTTTCCTGTCCGGTTTCTGGCGCAGGGTGTATCTGTTCGTGTTGTACTGGCGTGGATGACTCCTGACTTTGCCAGGTATACAGCAGATAAGTGGTCAAGGTGCCCGCTATGAAACCGACGATAAAGGTCAGAACTTTGCCCTGGGATTTGGCCAAAGTCATTGTTTTTTTGTTTCGCGTTTTTGCAAAGTTTCGGGTCATTAGCTGATTCTAAAGGATGCGAAGGAATTTGCGTAGCACAAAGCGGGCTTAATACAGGTCATAAGGGTCTATGTCCAGGCTCCAGCGTACGGTCCGGCTTCGCATTCGATCAGTAATATCGATGACTTGAAGCAGTGCTCTGTGCAGGTCTGTCCGAGTATGACTGACCACCAGAAGCTGTGCCCTATAGTAACCCAGGCGTTTTTCCATGGCGGGTAGGACCGGTCCGAGTATATCGGCCTGGCTGATGCTGGAAGCAGTTTTGCGAATCTGGTCAAGGTACTCTAGGGCCTGGTTCTTGTTTTTAGAGTCGGCTCTGATGAGGGCATGAAACGAGAATGGTGGAAGTTTGTGTTGCTGGCGCTGCGCCAGCAGGGTATTGGAAAATTCAAGATAGCCTTTGTTGATTAATTGCTTGAGTTCGTGATGTTGCGGGAAGGCGGTAGGGAGAAAGACGCTTCCAGGTTTGCTTTCTCTGCCGCTGCGACCGCCGGCCTGTATGATGAGTTGGCTGGTTTTTTCCAGAGAGCGAAAGTCTGAACTCATCAGCCCGCTGTCGACCTCAAGAATGATCACCATGGTTACATGTGCGAAATGATGCCCTTTAGCCAATAATTGGGTTCCTACCAGGATCGCAGGCTTGCCCTGATTGATCTGTTCGAGCAGGTCCTGCAATGAATTTCTGGAACGGGTGGAGTCACTGTCAACCCGAAGTACCGGAAAGCCAGGGAATAGGGAGTTCAGTGATTCTTCAATGCGCTGGGTTCCTTCTCCGACGGGTACGAGGGACTGTTGATGGCACTGACCGCAGGTTTTCGGTTGGTCAGCCTGAAAGCCGCAGTGATGGCAGCGAATAACTGATTGAGCCCGGTGGACAGTCAGACGGGCGTCACAGGATTCACAGCGAGCGATCCATTGACACGCTGTACAATATAGGACGGGTGCATAACCACGACGGTTAATCATGACGAGCACCTGGTTGTCATTGTTTAGTGATCGACTGATTGCCTCTATTAACGGTTTTTCGAGTAAGGTGCCCGGGTTGCTTATTCGAGTATCGATTAGCTGGTATTGTTCCTTCGCTGCCCCGGTGGCTCTTAAAGGCAGGCTGGATAGTTGGTATTTCCCCAGGTTGACGTTATGTAAACTTTCCAGTGAGGGAGTGGCAGAGCCGAGAACAACCGGAACCTGTTCCCGGCGACCTCTGATGACGGCGATATCTCTGGCAGAGTAACGGAAGCCATCTTGCTGCTTGTAGGAAGCATCATGCTCTTCATCGACGATGATCAGCCCAGGCCTTAATAAGGGTGCAAAAACTGAAGATCGCGTTCCTATGATGATAGCAGCAGAACCGTTATAGCAGGCTATCCAGTTTGCCGCCCGTTGTTGCTCAGTTAAACCCGAGTGCAAAGTGATAATTGGGACATCGAAGCGTTTTTCGAAGCGGGCCAGAGTTTGCGGTGTCAAGGATATTTCAGGAACCAGAATGAGGGCTTGTTTGCCATTGAGCAGGGTTCTTGCAATGAGTTGCAGGTACACTTCGGTTTTTCCACTACCGGTGATGCCATGTAGGAGGTGCGTGCCCTGATCCTTGACGTTTGCAATGGCGTTCTGCTGGTGTTGATTTAGATTCAGGCCAGCTTGTTTAACGGGTGAACTCGATTCAATTAGGGGTGTTTTTTCCTGCCAGGCCAGCAGCCCCTTGCGCACCAATGGCCTGACCATGCCGGCGGTCAGTTTCAGGTGTTTTAAGTCAGCACTGCTTAGCTCGGAGTAGGATTTTAATAATTGCCAGATCTTGTTTTGCTTGGGTGCTTTGAGCAACAGTTGCGTGGTCTGGTTATCGTCTGCCGCATTAACCGTGAGCACCTTCACCTGCTTTGAGATCTTAAGACCGTTGCGTAGTCTTGATGTCAGTGCGGTAAAATAGACTTCGCCAATGGGGTGTAGGTAGTAATTGGCAGCCCAATTACAGATTTCGATTAAGGTTTCGCTGAAGATGGGCTCGGGATCAATAATCTCCAGAATAGGTTTTATTTTTTCGAGTTCTGTTGCCGGTTGTTCACTTGTGCTCAGGACGATGCCAATGAGTTCGCGGTTCCCAAAGGGTACCCTGACCCTAATACCAGGGCATGCGTCAAAATAAGGAGCCGAGTATTGGAAACTGCGTCTGAGCGGAACGGGTACAGCAATATCTAAATATAGGTCAGGTTTATTCATGGTTTTATTCATTGTTGTGCGTCATTTGTATCTGCACATCTTGCTTCTCGCACATACTCTGTTATGATTTGCGCCTTCGTAGAAACCGCCCATGTCAGGGGTACATTATGAAAGCTGAAACACATCCACAATATGAAGCGATCAAAGCGACTTGCAGTTGTGGCAATGTCATAGAGACAAGTTCGACGCTCTGTGAAGACATTCATCTCGATGTTTGCTCTCAATGTCATCCGTTTTATACCGGTAAGCAGAAAATGATCGACTCAGCAGGTCGAATCGATCGGTTTAATAAACGTTTCCGCCGAGGTTCTTCCAGTAACTAACTTATCTGTTGTTAGAATATTTGCTGGTACGTACTCTTCTCGTCTTTAACTGACTCTGCGGGTTGCAACTCAGGCAGGAACTCCGTGCGGAAAAATTCAAAGATACCGTCCGGATCAGTTGAAGAAGTTCTCAGGCCCGAATCTGGATCTATCCGAACCGATACAATTCCTTCAGGCACTTTCAGACCCGGTTCTGATGGAACCGGTAACGCGTGTTTGGCAAAATCAATCCAGATAGCGATCGGTGTGGTAGACCCCCATTCTCTGTTGCCGACAGGGCTATTATCAGAAAAACCCGCCCAGGCGGTTGCAGCCAGGTTGTTCGTATAGCCTGAGAACCAGATATCGGCATCGTTGGTTGTTCCTGTCTTGCCCATGATGTCGTCTCTCTTTAGTTCTCTAAAAACGCGTGAGCCGGTACCCCGTTTAATGGTATCAGACAGGATACTGTTCATGATGTAAGCGACTCTGGGTTCGACCACCTGCTCTGCTGGATTCGCATATTCGCAGGGCTGTGTACATAAAGTTCTCGGAGTTGCCATAAAGATCTGCTCATTTTTGAGCGACTGAATGGAAGCAATCAGGTGAGTTTGCACGGCTGCACCACCGTTCGCTAAGATGCTATAACCTGCGACAACCTCTTCAGGTGTTAGAGAAATGGTTCCTCCACCGAAAGCCAGTTGGACATTTTTTGGGAAGCTCGAGGTATCGAAGCCAAATCTAGACACGTAATCTACGATTTTTTCGGGGCCGTAATCTAGGATAATGCGCAGTGAAACCAGATTAATAGACCTAAATAAGGCTTCTCTTACCCGGATTTTACCGCGGAAACTGTTTCCTGAATTGCGTGGGCGGTAAGTCTCTTCAAGTTCACCGCCGGGCAGGACTACGGGGGCATCATTATAGATGGTTGCTGCTGTCAGTCCGGCTTCCATGGCCGCGGCATAAAAGAATGGCTTGAAGTTTGAACCAGGTTGACGTTTTGCCTGAGTGGCATGATTAAATTGGTTTAGCCTGAAGTCGTAACCTCCTACCAGCGCTCTTATGGCGCCATTTTTCGGATCAGAAGCAATAAAAGCACCCTGAATTGCCGGCACCTGGCCTAATGCCCACACGTCCTCACCGTTTGACTCAATCCTGACCAGGTCGCCTACCTGAACGATGTCTGCCGGTGTTCTCGGTTGTTTCCCTCGTGCATTCACATTGATATAAGGTCGAGCCCAGCGCATGCCTGACCAGTCAACGGTGACCAGTTCACCCGTTTTGGTGAGTAACTCAATCTCGTTTTCCGATAGCTTAGTGACGATAGCGGGGTGCTGGTTACCAATTAAGTCCATCTTCGCCAAGCTTGAAACCCATGCAGTGGGGTAGCCAGCAAGGGGGTTTGCCAGATAGTCTTGAGTCCCGCGCAGTTGTCTTCTTTCAGGCCCTCGGTAGCCATGCCTTCGATCGTATTGATTGAGTTGGCCGATAAGGGCATTTTCTGCAGCGATCTGCATAGTGCTGTCGATGGTGGTGTTGGCGATTAAGCCAGAGCTGTAGGCAGATCGTCCGTACCGATTAAGAATCTCTGAGCGTACAATCTCGGCGACATAAAGTGCTGGAAGCGCAATTTTCCGGTCGTGTACCTGGGCGGTGATCGGTGCCTGAACAGCTCTGCGATGGGCTACTGTGTTAATTGAGCCTTGTTCTAGCATCCGATTTAGGATGAGGTTTCGTCATTCCAGGCCCCTGACCGGACCATTGATGGGGTTTCCTGCTTCAGGCGCCGTTGGAATGCCGGCCAGCAAATCCAATTGTGGCAATGAGAGCTGGTCTATGTCTTTGCCATAGTAGGTGTTAGCTGCCGCCTGGATACCATAAGCGTGTTTGCCAAAAGGAATGACATTGAGATAAAGCGTGAGAATTTCCTGTTTGCTCAAGGCCTGTTCTAATTTTATGGCCAATAACATTTCTTTGAATTTCCGGATAAATCGAATCTCTGAAGCACCAGAGATGTTTTTGACTAGTTGCATGGTGATGGTGGAGGCCCCGGTTTTAATTTGGCCTGCGTTGATGAGTAGTTGCCAGGTGGCATTAGCTAGCGTTACCAGATCGATACCGCCGTGTTCAAAAAAACGTTTGTCCTCGGTGTCAAGAATGGCATTGACAAAGGTTTTTGGGATTTTGTCATAGGTAATGGGGGTCAGTCGTTCTCCATATTCCTGAATTAGGACTTGGTCCTGGCTATAAATGCGCAGCGGGGCCTTTAGGTTAATATTGGTGAAGGTTTCGATTTCTGGGATTTGTGGATTCAGGTACAGATAAGCCGAAGCGAGCCCCATGCCAAGCAGCGCCGAAAGAGTTAACAGTATCCATAATAGGGTTCGGATTAGCATTGAATAAGATCGTTCTGATTGATGAACAAGGCTGATTTATGATCTAGCATTGATTCTCTCCGATTCTATTAGAATATCACAGCGGGGGGTAGATTAAGTGTTTGTCTGATTGTGACTCTAGCTATTTGTGGAGTATAGTTGGGACGTTGGTGTCTTCATGTGATCATGTTAGATTAAATTGAGAAACAGCAAGAAAATCAAGAGAATGCGACGTGTTTAGTTTCCTCAAAAACAAGCGAAAAAGTATTTTGGGTTTGGACATTAGCTCAACCTCAATAAAGTTGCTGGAACTCAGCGAGAGCGATGCCGGACTGAGGGTCGAAAGTTACGGCGTGGAGCCCCTGCCGGAGAATGCGGTTGTAGAGAAGAATGTGGCTGCAATCGAGGAAGTCGGCCTGGCAGTGAGACGGTTAAAGGAGCGATCAAAAACCAAAATCAAATTGGCCGCGGTCGCGGTCGCGGGTTCGGCAGTGATTACCAAAACGATTGAAATGCCCATCGACCTGTCTGATGCTGAAATAGAAGATAGGTTGTACGAAGATGCTGATCAGTATATTCCTTATCCTCTAGATGAAGTCGCTCTGGATTTTCAGGTACAAAGGACCAGTCCCAAAAACCCTGAAATGGTTGAGGTGCTCATTGCGGCCTGTCGGAGAGAAAATATAGAAGCCCGCGTAGAGGCGCTCGAGATGGGCAACCTAGCTGCGGAAGTCGTGGATATTGAAGCGCATTGTGTGCAGCGATCATTTGATTTGTTGAACCTTCAGTTGACAAAAATGATGG
>CAZGCW010000159.1:0-9328 GCA_964524295.1 uncultured Pseudomonadales bacterium | reverse complement strand
ATTAAAGGCAAGGTTGCCATTATTACCGGCGCTGCTTCAGGGATCGGCCAGGCTACGGCTTATGCTTTAGCGCAAGCGGGTGCCAAAGCAATCGGGCTCGCAGACATCGATGCTGCCGGTTTGCTTGAAACCGCGACTGGCATCCAACAAAGGGGAGCACAGCCACTAAGGGAGGTTGTCGACGTCGGCAACAGTCGTGAGCTAAGTGATTTTTTCATGCAAGTGGAAGCCCACTTCGGCAGTGTCAGCATTATTCACAATAATGCGGGAACGATCTGTGGAGAACCGATCTGGCCGGAAACCGCTCTGGACCGAATTGAATCCGTCATCAATGTCAATCTCAAAGGCGTCGCATTTGGCAATAGACTGGCGGTTGACCTACTGAGCCGGAACGGGGGGGGCGTCATCATTAACACGGCCTCTACTGCGGCACTCGGACCCATGCCAGCAGATCCCATCTATTCGTCAACCAAAGCAGCCGTCGTCGGCCTAACCCAGGCTTCTGCTGGCCTGGCAGTAAGCCACAATATCCGAGTCAATGCGATATTACCCGGTATGGTCGACACGGCTTTCATCAATCGTACCGGCGACGGCAGCACCCCTGCCGCCTGGCTAGACCCGGTGCTGGCAAATACGATATTACTCACTGCCGAGCAGGTCGCCGACACGGTTCTACAACTCATCGAAGACGACCAGCGCAAGGGTGAATGTCTGGTCATCAACAACCCAAAAAGCGACTCTAACCTAGCTGATGTGCAACGCCTGCGAAACCCAGCAGAATATTACCAGTACATCACCAGCCGTCTCACTTAAACACCATTTGGTAGGCTAACGGCTATGGCAAAGATACTATTCACCTGGGAATTAGGTCGAGGCACCGGCCACATCGCACCTTACCTTAATCTCATCAACCAGTTAGAAAAAAGCAATCATTCAATCTATTTCGCAGCTCGCGAAATTGACAGCGCCAGCCGTCTCTTCGCGTCCACCCAGGTTACCTGGCTACAAGCGCCGCTGGCGGTCAGCCACCGAACCGTACAAAAAAGTCGCTTTAGTTATGTTGAGGTGCTGCAAGGCTTGGGCTATGAGCGGCAGGAGGAGCTATCTTCTCTTATCAGAGCCTGGCTCAATCTGTTTAGCCTGATTGACCCGGACCTGATCATTTTCGACTACAGCCCCACAGCAATCCTGGCCTCAAGAGGCTATAGCTCCAAAACTCAGTCCAAACCCAAGACACTCCGAATGGGTACTGGATTTCATTCACCTCCGCTTACCAGCCCGATACCGGGATTCAAATCCATGCTGGGAATGGCCCAAAACCAGACAGACTTACACGTTAATGAGGCCAAATTACTCAGCCTCATTAATAAGGCACTGAACGCTAATGCAATCCCTGAGATTAATAGGGTGGCTGATATGCAGCAAACTCAAGCCTATATTCTAAGAACTTTCAGAGAACTGGATCATTATCAAAGCAGGGAAAACGCGAGCTACTCAGGAATTTTTAAATCGCCAAGAGGAAAACCACCAGAGTGGCCTAATTACCCAGGTCCGAAAATATTTTTGTATACCAAACCTTTTCCAGCCTTGCACGAATTTCTGCTTAGTCTGCGTAACAGATACTATCCCACCCTGGTATATGGTGATGGTCTTGGCAAACAGCTGATGGAAGAATGCGGCTCAGAAACGCTCAAATTTAGTGAGTTACCCCTGGATATGGACGCGATAGGCGATACAGCTGATATTGCTATCTGTAATGCGAATCATGGAACCAGCAGCGAATTGCTGCTCAAGGGTTTACCGATTCTCATGCTGCCGCGAAATGCAGAACAACATCTCGTTGCGCAAAACATCCAGAAGCTGGGCGCAGGGCTGGTGGCTCCGCTGGATAACGCGAAACAGTGCATGGCCAGGTTAGATCAACTGGTCGGACATAACCGTTATCGGCAGTCCGCACATCAATTCGCATCGCGATATCGAGACTTCAACAACACATCATTGTTGAACCGGGTTCTCCACGTGATCGATGATTTACTGTCGTCCACAAACAAATAACCGGGCCAGGCCAGGATTGAAATCTCACGGCTATTCGGTACTCTTTCAGACTGGCTCGGAATAAAATTTATTACTCTTAAATTGTTAAATTTCAATTGGATAACCAATAAATATTATCTATTTTATTAATGATATTGCCATTCGACCTGAGACCGCATTACTAATGAGAAATGGACCTAAATATCAGCCAATCCTAATGACCGGTGAATACAGGCTTGCGCTTTTCTAGAAAAGAGGCTCGTTGCTCTTTTTGATCCTGAGGGGACTTACGGGCAAAAGAAAGACCAAAGATTTCGTTACGCAAAGCATGCTCAAATTCAATGTCCTGATTAAGCTGAAGGACGCGCTTACCGGAACGAATCGCCATGGGCGGCAGACTGGCCATCTGCTGTGCCACTCGCTGGGCGCTTTCCAATAACTGATCACTATCAACCAATCTATCCAATAGGCCCAATCGATAGGCCTCATCAGCGTCTACATTCCGACTGGTAAAGACCAAATCGGCCGCACGACTGTAGCCAACAATGCGCGGTAAAAAAAATGACATCCCACTATCCGGTGATAATCCCCGTTCAGCAAACACTGTTTTGAACCGGGCCGACTCAGAACCCACCCGCAAATCACAAGCCAGTGCCAGGCTCATACCGGCCCCTGCCGCGACGCCATTAACAGCGGCAACAGTGGGAATCCCTATTTTATAAATATCCGTTGCCAGGCGGCCAACCCAGCCAATATCATCCAATCGCTCATTCTGGCCAACCGGAGTTGCCGTGCCGGTTGAGGCTGGTGTTAGATCAGCGCCAGAACAGAACCCCCTACCGGCACCCGTGAACACGGCTGCTCGGATTTCGTCATTTGCCTGAATTGCACAACAGACTTCATGTAGCTCATCACGTAACACATCATTTAACGCATTAAGCTTTTCTGGGCGATTCAAAGTAACCAGTGCGACATGATCACGATCCGCAAAGTCCAGTGTTTCATACATCATTGCTCGTCTCCTTTTTCAACATCATCATTGTCTTCGAGTTAACTCGGCCTGACCCAGCATAATCGCTCTGAAGTGGTCGATAAGGGTCCATCAAGTCGAGCCAGGGGGATATTGACCTAATCTTTCATGCAGATAGGCGATCGATGCTGCCATTTCAAAACGGGGGACAGCAGCATGACGCCCGGGATTGGCATGCAGTGTTTTAGCGGTAGATCCCAATTGATTAAACAGGGAGAAACAGGCTTCCCTGGGCACGATCTCATCATCCCATTGAACTAGAAATCGGACCGGACAAGTGACTGCTGGTGCCAGCCTGACTAGATCTTCCTTATTGGGTCCCCAATCACCCATCAGGCCAAACAACGCCAGCTTGATACGCTCATCAGAGGCGGTAACAGGTAACCCCATCATCGTTCCCATGGACAAGCCCCACCAGGCCGTAGCTCTGGCACCCTGTTCGGCTTCAACAAAGTCCAAAGCAGCCTTCCAATCGCTTATCACTGCTTCGGTTCCACCTGCTTCATGCCAAACCTGAGCAAAATCACTGATCTCCTGCGAACGACTCTGCTGGATTCGTTCACCGTGGCCTGGACCATCAATAGATAGGGCCGCTATGCCCCGCTGGGCAAGCAGTTCAACCATGGCTAAAAGGTAATCAACCTTCTTATGGGTGCCACCACCATGCCCCAGAAGCACCAGGTAATCACCTGTACCTTGTTTGGGCTGCCAGTAAACACCCGGCACAACGTGGCCCTCCACTTCAATACTAAAGCCGCGTTCAATTGCATGTTCTATCGCACCGTCGTTGCCATTCCATGCCATAGGGTCGTTCCTGATCTGAGTATCATCCAACGCTAAAACAGAAATCCACTCCCTGCTCACTCCCGCCTGGTTTTGAGGCGGCCAAAATGAGTACACAACTAACATTGAAACGCTATGGAACCTGCTGCTTACCTCGTCATGCCATTCGATGTACTATGATCATAAGCAGTGCACAATTTGCATCAAACCAGGCAAAGGACTCTTCAGTGACCGAATTCATACGAACACCCGAACAGCATTTTGAATCCCTCTCTAACTATCCATTCAGCGAAAACTTTCATCACTGGCAGGATCTGCGGATGCATTATCTTGATGAAGGACCCAAGGATGGGCCGGTCATGCTGCTGTTACATGGAATGCCGACCTGGAGTTACCTGTATCGAGACATCATACCGACACTGGTGAACGCCGGATATCGTTGCATTGCGCCAGATCATATGGGTTTCGGTAAATCTGATAAACCAACCGATCTACATTGGTATACCATCGCCAGGCATACAGAGATACTGACCTCTCTGATTACCCATCTGGATCTGCACGACATCACACTGGTGTGCCAGGACTGGGGCGGACCGACTGGGTTAGCCCAGGCGGCGATCATGCCAAGGCGATTTTCGAGACTGGTCATCATGAATACCTGGTTACACCATGACGAATACGAATACTCCAATGCGATACGCAACTGGGTGAGAAACTGGCAAGATGGCGGCTTATTCGCCAGGGATAGACCAGACATAGGCTTATTAATGATCATGTCAGCTGGGCTAGCTGAACGGGAAATAATTATTCCTGCCCTGGTCAGCGGCACCCTGCCCGACTTAAGCACTGCAGCACAATCCATGCATGATGACTATCTGGCGCCTTTCCTGCATCTGCCTGATGAGGCATACAACGGCCTACGTCGATTTCCTCTATCCATCCCCATCAATAGTTACGACAACGGCAACGCAGCCGCCCAGGCTCATCACTATCAGGTACTGCTCCAATGGGACAAACCCGTTCACTTTATCTGGGGGTGTGCTGACGATGTCTTCAATGAAGATTGGGGAAGGAAATGGGCAAACCAGATGCAGGCCAGCTTTGACCCCATCGCCACGGCTGGGCATTTCCTGCAGAATACCCACGGATCAGAGGTGGCAGCGTTGATCCTGGATAGAGCAGGCCGGGCCTAGTCAGAAATCTGCTGATATCAGTCGGCTGCAGGCTCAAATAGAGCAACAACTTCAATCTGCATTGTGCCGATGGACAGCCGTACCCAGCCTAGTTAGACTTGCCGCCAGTTACAGAGATGACGACGCCTTATGGCTGACACCAAGGAAGAAGCAAAAAGACGCAAATCGCTAAGACCCCTGGCGATGCTGATTCCTTTTATTCTGCCTTATAAAGGAACCCTGGCTTTAGCCCTTGTGGCTCTGCTCGTTGCCTCTGCAACGGTCCTGGCGCTACCCATTGCAGTCAGAGAAGTGATTGACCATGGCTTCTCTGCCAATGATGCAACTCGAATAGATCGATACTTTCTAGCCCTCATGCTATTAGCCTTACTGATTGGATTCTTTGGCGCTGCCAGAGCTTATTTCGTTAATTGGTTAGGCGAGCGGGTCGTGGCTGATTTAAGAGACCGGATATTTCGGCACGTGGTCGCTATGGACCCGACTTTTTTTGAAACCAATAAAATAGGGGAAGTACTTTCTCGACTGACTGCTGACACCACGTTAATCCAGTCTATATCTGGCGCAGGATTATCTATCGTTCTTAGATCATCAATCCAGTTCGTCGGCGCTTTGGCTCTCATGGCTTATACCAATCTCAAGCTCACTGCTTTCCTGGTGATTCTCCTTCCCCTGGTTATCACGCCTGTGCTGATGATAGGGCAATGGGTAAGACGTTTATCCAGATCATCCCAGGATAAAATTGCTGACGCCAGCGGTTATGCCGCGGAAATTCTCAATGCGGTCGAAACCGTCCAGGTATTCACTGCCGAAAAACGCGAAAGTCAGCGGTTCGGGATCGCGATTGAGACCAGCTTTGATACGGCTGTAATGCGGATTCGAGTACGTGCATTGATGACAATGGCAGCGACCTCAATGCTTTTTGGTGCCTTCATTTTTGTGTTATGGATGGGCGCCAAAGAGGTCCTGACAGAAAGCATGACTGGCGGTGAGTTAGGTCAATTCGTCATCTATGCCGTCCTGGTGGGTGCGTCAGGCGCTGCTCTGAGTGAGTTCTGGGGCGAACTGCAAAGAGCCGCCGGGGCCATGGAGAGAATCACAGAATTGCTACAAATGCGCCCGGCTATCCAATCCCCGGCCCAACCCCTAACCATTCCGGTATCAAACACCCGGCAGATCCACTTTGATTCGGTCAGTTTTTGCTACCCTTCCAGACCTGACAAACCCGCAATCAGACAGTTCAGCCTGCAGATTAAGCCAGGCGAACACATTGCATTAGTTGGCGCTTCTGGCGCAGGTAAAAGCACTGCCTTTCAACTGTTATTGCGGTTTTATGACCCTGATCGCGGTCGAATCATGATCGACGGACTCGATATTGCTAAACTGGACCCGGCTGATCTCCGCAGCCTCATTGGCATCGTACCTCAGGAAACCACCATCTTTGGATTAAGTGCGGCTGAGAATATACGGTTCGGCAAACCTGATGCCAGTGACACCGAAATTATCAAGGCGGCGCAGGCTGCCCATGCAGACGGTTTTATCAAACAACTCCACCATGGCTATGATACCTATCTAGGTGAAAAAGGCGCACGCTTATCGGGTGGTCAGAAACAAAGAATTGCCATCGCCCGCGCGGTGCTAAAAGACCCGCCCATTCTTCTACTTGATGAAGCCACCAGTTCCCTTGATGCCGATAGCGAACGCCTGGTCCAGATCGCACTGGAAAAACTTCAGCAAAACCGGACTACCATGGTGATCGCCCATCGTCTCTCCACGGTCTTAAAAGCCGACCATATCGTCCTGATGGAAGACGGTGAAATGGTTAATATGGGTTCGCACCAGGCGTTATTGGAATGCGAACCTCGCTATGCACGCATGGTAGAATTGCAATTTGATGCAGTAGCACTAAACCAAGCTGAATTTTCTACCTCAACTGGCTAGGGATCATCTCGCCAACCCGCTTTCAGCGATCATCAAATCTGATCCAATTTCGCTTTATTATGGCCCGCTTCCTCCCCACAACCCCCGCTCAATCAGTATTGCCTTGAGAAGAGATGCACGGTCAGTCATGATTCCGTCCACACCGATATCCAGTAGCCAATTGATTTCTTCTGCTGTATTAACAGTCCATACATGTGTCTGAATATCCCTGCCCTGCATCGTCCGTATAAACCGAGGGTCCACAACAGAAATATGCTTGTGTCGCACCGGCACCTGCGCACAGGCAGCTGGTATGGCCCCCACCGGCAAATGAAAACTGGCTAATCGAGCACGCAGCACTTCCCTGGGACTCATGGCGGTGCACACCTGCGGGAATTCACGCCTGAATGCGGCCAACCGCGCATCGTTAAATGAACCGACACAAATACGGTCCTGACAGCCTAAGCTGCGAACTAATCGTATAAACGGGCGCACACTCCCATCCGCCTTTAAATCAATATTAAAACGCGTATCCGGGAACACCGATAACAATTCGGCAAGCTGCGGAATCGGTTCCGAGCCGGCTACCCGGGCACTGCGAATGTCCGCATAGAGCTTCTCAGATATCAAGCCGGACCTGTCGGTGACACGGTCTAACTGAGCGTCATGAAACGCCAACAAAATACCATCTGCTGTACAATGAACATCGGTTTCTAGATAGTTGAAGCCTTTGGCAACCGCTCCAGCGAACGCTGGCATGGTGTTTTCCGGGCCAGATTCGTGATCACCACGATGTGCGAATGCTAAAACGCCTGCCTGGTCAAAAAATGCATATGCCATAGACCTATTTCACTTCAATCAAAAACCAGTATCGCCCGCCCTGAAATTCTACCCTGATCCAACGCATCCGTCGCCGTATTGATGTCATCCAAGGAATAACGCTGAGTCACCATAACATCAAGATTCAAAAGGCCCTGATCATACCAGTCAAGATATTTTGGGAAATCACGATCAGGAGAACACGAACCGCCAATGCTGCCGATAAATTTCTTCTCGTTCATTAGAATATCGCCAGCGTTAAGTTCCACAGTGGTGGTTTGCACACCCACCAGAACGGCAGATCCTCCATCCTGGCTGCCAAAGAATCCCGTTCTCGCAGCGGGTACTATCTGCTCCATGGTCGACTTGACGCCAATACAATCAAAAACAAAATCAGCTCCAGACACCGGTTCACCGGTCATGGTATGCCCCACCTCACGTTGCGTCAGTGCCTTAACTTCAGCAACGGCATCCGTCTCTGCCGCGTTAATGACATGCGTTGCGCCAAACTGTTTAGCAAACTGTAATTTCTCTCTATCCAGGTCAATGGCGATAATCGGAAACGCTTGACGGGTCTTTGCGGCTACAACAGCGGATAGACCGACGCCCCCGACGCCAAAAATAGCCACACTGTCGCCTTTACCGACACCGGCTGTATTTTCAACTGCGCCTGCGCCGGTCATCACCGCACAACCTATAATAGCGGTCACTTCCTTATCGATATCAGGGCCAACTTTGACCACATATTGTTCGTCAGCGATGGTGTGGTCAGCCCAGGTAAATACATTATTGGACGCCGCTTTTGAGCCATCTGGCAACTCAATTACGGCGGGACCTGCCAAACGTTCAGCGTGTGCCGAATCCCTGGGTACCCAGGTCACCAGTACCGTATCCCCTTCAGCCACATGCTCCACCTGCGCTCCCGCTTTGAATACGACTCCCGTAGACTCGTGACCCAGCACCACCGCCGTTTGGCGTTTCCGATGCATCTGGTGCAACTGGCTATGACAGATCCCACTGGCAAACTGCTTGATAACCACCTGATGGGGTCCAGGATCTGGTAGTTGAAGATCGATGACTTGCAATGGCCCCGGTTCCTGGGGCAATACAGCGACTCTTGCGGGTGTAGGCATTTTTATTCCTTTTGCAATATTAACTTCATGGTACTGAAGCAGGCCTGATTCGCATTGCTCACAGTGCTCTGGATTCCCTTGAGTTGTTTCGAGCGCTCACCCATTCGGTTATCTAGTTTTTCAGGTTTCCATTATCCGGCAACGACTTCAAAAAATAAATCCACAGCCTATAGGCTATTTTCGTTACCCCGTCCATTTGCGAAACCTAAAACAACCCGACTATTGGATATCCTGAGTACGAATTGCTGCAGGATAAAACGATTTCATCAGCAAAACGACATCGGTTGTCTCAACCCAGGCTTTAACGAATCAGGGTTTTACCCAATAAAAGTCAAACAAAGGGTTACCTTCTACTTCGCTTGCCCAGACCTTGTGAGCACCCCTGTATCTCTTCAGGTCGTCATTTCAACCTGTGAAAT
>CAZGCW010000158.1:0-9353 GCA_964524295.1 uncultured Pseudomonadales bacterium | reverse complement strand
CTATACTGCTTATGGTCTGACCGAATCGACGGGTGTCGTGTCTTTATGTCAGTCTGGCGATGATTTTGAGACGATTGCCAACACCTCAGGCAGACCCATGCAGGATGTCGAGGTACAAATCACCAGCGCGGCTGGCCGAGCCCTGGAGACCGGTCAGACGGGAGAGATCTGGGTCCGCGGCTTTAACGTGATGCAAGGCTACCTGGACGATCCCGAGGCCACCCAGGAAGCCATTACGGCTGATGGCTGGCTGAAAACCGGTGATATCGGGTTTCAGAATGCACAGGGTTATCTCCGTATTACCGATCGGGTTAAGGACATGTATATCTGCGGCGGATTCAATTGTTACCCCGCCGAAATTGAAAACAGTCTGTTGAGTCATCCGGATATCAGCGATGTTGCTGTGCTGGGAACGGCCGATGAGCGGCTCGGAGAAGTCGGGTACGCCTTTATCGTTGCCCGAGACGGAACGGCTCCTGCTGCAGCCGACCTTATCGCCTGGGCCCGTCTTGAAATGGCCAATTTCAAAGTGCCGCGACAGATCAGTTTTGTCACCGTCTTACCCAGAAACGCATCTGGAAAAGTACAGAAATATCTACTCAAGCAACAATTGGAAATATCATGACCACGATTCACGTTACCGACAGAGCCGGCCAGCAACATACCCTCGAGGCCAGCGACGGCACTATTTTAATGGAGACGCTCAGGGATGAGGGCATGGGTGTGGCTGCTATCTGCGGTGGCCAATGCGCTTGCGCGACCTGTCACTGTCTCATCGACCCTGCCTGGTACGAAAAGCTTGAATCAGCCCATGCTGAAGAAATCGAATTGCTTGAGTTTCTTGATTTTCATCAATCCGGGCAGTCCAGGCTCGCGTGCCAGGTGCTTATCTCAGAACAGATTAACGGCCTGGCTTTGACCATTGCGCCGGAAGAATAATTGAGTTAAAACAGGGTGATAGCGCATTATTTTAAGCGCCTATTTAGTCTTTCAAGTGATCGCCGGAAGTGGCCTGTTAAGACGTTATTTCCGACAGGTCATCAGGCATAAAAAGCAGCGTTCAAGCACAGATTCTAGTGATTCGATTCCATAAATCATGTCTCGTGCCACCTTAATCAAGAGAAAACACTATTCATAATTCAATCCAATCAGTGATTTCTCGGGCACCTTAAACTAAAGAAATAACTTCCTCATTCAAGCCAATCAATGATTTCTCGTAGCACCTCAATCAAGAGAAAACACTATTCATAATTCAATCCAATCAGTGATTTCTCTTGCAATCTAATCATAAGAAATAACCTTTAATCATTCGATCGGATCAGTTATTTCTCGTGCACTTCAATCAAAAGAAGTAACTTCCCCCATTGGCGACCAGCACCGACCCCGTACACATACTCGAGGCATCGCTGGCAAGCCAGCTCACTGCCTGGGCTATTTCATTGGGCTCTGCCATCCGGCCCAAGGGAATAGCGCTTTCCATATCCTTAATCCACTGCTCAGGTATGCCGTTCATAATCGGGGTATTGGTTGGGCCAGGCGCAACCGCATTAATACGAATATGGCGACTGCCTAATTCACGAGCAAGCGCTCGAGTCATACCGATTAAGGCGGCTTTGCTGGTCACATAGTGTACCGGGCCCTCTCCAGATTGTGCTGCGGTGGATGCAATGCTAATAATGGACCCTTTTATGCCGCTGCGGACCATGGACCGGACCGCCGCCCGCGTACAATAGAAGGCCCCGTCCAGGTTAACGCCCATGACCCCTTGCCATCCTTCATCTTCCATGAAAATAAGGTGATCAACATGAGTCTCGGCTTCGCCACCAGCAGCCAACTCTTCGTTACGCTGCGCCATTAATTCATACATCTGGTCGCTACCATCGCCTGGAGCACGACCGGTACCTGCATTGTTGACCAGAATGCTGATCGCGCCCAGTTCTGTTTCTATTTCGGCAAAGGCATTATTGACGGCGTCGCTATCACTGACATTGCAGGCGATCGCCGTACCCTTTCCTACCAATCCTGAAGCAGTCTCAGCGACGGCGTCGGCATTCAGGTCCAGCACGCCAACGTGGGCACCGAGTACAGACAACCTGTGTGCAATCGCTCGGCCCATACCCTGTCCTGCGCCGGTTACCACGGCAACTTTTCCCTGTAAAATTGGTTCTTGTGTCATTTTCGACTCCTTAAATCGTTGTTTGGCTGACGTGGCCATCAATGGTTCGGCCGATCAACTCCCCGGGGGTGGAGGCACAACCAGTTGGGCAGCTTTACCACCATCTATGGATAGGCAAACGCCAGTGACATAACTGGCCTCGTCAGAGAGTAAAAAACTGGCTACGGATGCGACCTCATCTGGATGCCCCAATCGATTCATAGGCACGCCACCCGCCACAGCCTCTGTGTAGCCAGGAATGCCGCCTAATGCATCAACGGTCGCACCGGTGGAAATAACACCAGGCGCAATCACGTTGATCCTCACATTGGTAGCGGCTGCTTCCATGGCGGCACATTTAGAAAAATGAATCAGGGCGGCCTTAGACGCAGAGTAAGCCGCCATATTATCAATAGCCAAAAGTCCATTAATAGAGGCCACATTAACAATAGCCCCCCGGCCCTGTGCCTGCATGAGCGGCATGGCTGCACGAGTACTGGCAAATGCGGCATCAACATTGACCCTGAAATCCTGTTGGAACGCTTCCAGTTCTGTCGCGACAATGGGACTCCAACCGACATTCATGGCATTATTGACCAGATGATCAAAACGACCATGCTGCTCATGGGTTTGGTTAATCAGTGCCGCCAGCGCCGGAGCATCCTCTACATCCAGCACCGCCGGTGTGCACCGCTCCCCAAGCCGGTCAGCCGCCGCCTGAAGTACATCTGGTCGCCGTCCGCAGATGACAATGTGAGCACCCTCTTGAATTAAACGTTGCGCAATTGCATAACCAATCCCTTCACTTGCCCCGGTTACAAGGCCAACCTGACCTAAAAATCTTTCCATCTGGACTTCCCATATTCGCAATTTATCTGTAGTCTATCTGCGCAAAGTGAAAATTAACAGCCTATTTACGTTCTAATTGCACGAATTGGAGGCCTATTGACCAGTCAGATAGAAAAACAATACCGAGTCCAGGAAACATCGGTGGGCGGTCATTCGTATCGCGTGTTTGAGGACAATTACGATTACCTCGCTGAACTTTATGGCTGCTTTAGCAAATATGCCGAAAAAGAACTGATTGTTTATCAAAACCAGCGTTTGAGTTATGAACTGGTTGGCCGTAGCGCCGCGCGCCTGGCCAGTGCGCTGGACGACCGGCATGGGGTGTGTGCTGGCAATCGAATCGGTATTGCTCTTGCTAATTCACCCCACTGGTTAACTGCTTTTATTGCTATCTCTTCACTCGGTGCCACACCGGTCTTGATTAATGCCAGAACCACGTCTGCTGATCTAGCCTATTGCCTCGAATCAACGGACTGTACGCTCTGGTTTGGAGACACTGCTAATCCCACTTCTGTGCCCTGCCTGACCCCAACCGAGATGGAATTGATTACTGAACAACACAACTCGCCAGTACTCCCGATGACGCCACGTAATCCTGAAGACGAAGCCATTCTGATTTTTACCAGTGGCACCACAGGCAAGCCTAAAGCGGCGATACTGACCCATCTGGGTGTGCTCACTGCCCTGAAGACCATCGCCTACTCCAGTGACCTGATTACCCTGGATATGGCCCGACAATACAACATGGACTATGAAACCATAGCCAAAATGAAGCCATCGCCGGTAACCTTGTTAATTTTTCCTCTATTCCATGTCAGTGGCTGCCATGCGGTGTTCCTGTCAGCATTACTGCAGGGAGGAAAACTGGTTCTGATGGAAAAATGGAATCCGATCGATGCACTGCAATTGATACAAGATGAGAAAGTGACCGGGTTCCCCGGTGTGCCGACGATGCACTGGGATATGCTCCGTCTGGAACAACGTGAGTCCTTTGACTTATCGAGTCTGACCAACTTGTCCGTCGGCGGTCAGGCAACCCCGCCCGCATTACTCGCAGCCATACATGAGGCATATCCTCAGGCCGTGATTGGGACTGGCTACGGCATGACTGAAGCCAATGGAACCGTCACTCTGGCAGTGGGCAATCGGTTTTTGGAAAACCCAACCTCTGCAGGCGCACCCATCTCATTAATCGACACAGAGATAAGAGACCAATCAGGGGGGCGAGTCGCTACTGGGACGATAGGGGAAATCCACGTTCGTGGTTCAACCTTGATGGCCGGTTACGCGAACAGTGAAGTCGACCCATTTGATAAAAACGGTTGGTTCGCAACTGGAGACATCGGTTATCTGGATACCGACAATCAACTCTATATTGTTGACCGGCGTACTGACATGGTCATATCCGGTGGTGAAAACATCTACTGTGCTGAAATAGAACAGACCATCGATTTACACCCGTCCGTCATGGAGTCAGCCGCCATTGGACGCCCGGATGACAGACTGGGCGAAAAGCTCATTGCTGTGGTCGTACCACTGCCAGGCAGGAAGGTCACACCCGAGGAAATTCTCGATCTGTGTCGTGAACACCTGGCTAAGCACAAAGTCCCCAAGGCGATTATAGTCAAGGCAGACCCGCTTGATCGAATTGCATCCGGAAAAATCAACAAGCGCATGATCAGACAAGAACTTGATTTGCCGTCAGATACCACTTCACAAGGGGCACAGCAGTGAATAAACCGAAAGGAATCGGCGTTGTGGATTTAATGATGGGTATTCCTGTCAGCGAGACCAATGAAGAGTGGTATAACAGCTTTATGCCCTTACTCAAGGACCAGGAAAGCATTGAGCAGTTCAAAATGCCCGCCCAATACCTATTCCAGGACATTCCCCAACTCAAAAAAACCGATGACTACGTCACTTATTTAGTCAGTGAGATGGACAAGCACGGCATTGACCTGGCGATGGTGGGCTACTTTGAAGGATCCCAGGCCGCTGTCGCCGCTAAGCAGCAGTTTCCGGAACGGTTTTTATTTGACCTCCCTGTCGACCCGAACGGCGGTATGGCAACCGTTCAAGCGATCCGACGTGCACACACAGAATTTGGCATTAATGCAGTTAGTTGTTTTCCCTGCGGCTGCAACCCGCAAGTCCCAATCAATGACAGACGAATGTGGCTCATCTATGGTGCCTGCTGCGACCTCGATCTACCGATCTTGGTCAATGTTGGCGTTCCCGGCCCCAGGGTGCCCATGGAGGCACAACGCGTTGAACTGGTCGACGAGGTTTGCTATCACTTCCCTGATTTAAAGTTCGTTATGCGGCATGGTGGAGAGCCCTGGGAGGAACTGGCAATCAAATTAATGTTGAAATGGCCCAACCTTTACTATTCAACCTCAGCATTTGCGCCCAAACATTATCCCCAGGCGATCCTCGATTATATCAATAGCAGAGGGGCGCAGAAGGTCATGTATGCCGGCTACTATCCTATGGGATTGTCATTGCAAAGAATTTTTAGCGAACTTGAACAGGTGTCGCTTAAATCGGAAACGGTTTGTAATTTCCTCTGCGATAATGCGCGACGCGTCTTTAATCTGCCTGGTATAGAACCCGAGTAGGCCATGAACCCGCTGGCGAGTGACTCACCGGAAGGAACGAATTAAACAGCCTGCTCATTATCAAATACCCACTCAACCCAATAACAAAACCCCATATCACCGGAGCTGACATGACTAAAACGACTGACCCGCTTGACTCTAGAACCGATCCGGTACTGGTCTGGGACCAACTCAAGAACCTGACCCGAGAAGAACTAATCCAGTGGCGCGTAGCGCCGCTTCATACGGGTCAGACTGCAGAAGAAAGAAACATTAACTTACCGATCCCGTTTGGCTGGTTTGCCATCTGCTACAGTGATGAATTACAGACAGGTGAAGTTAAACCCTTACACTATTTCGACAAAGAACTCGTGGTTTGGCGAGGTGATGATGGCGATGCCAGGGTACTGGACGCCTATTGCCCCCACCTGGGTGCCCACATGGGATATGGGGCAAGGTTGATGGCAATCACCTGCAATGTCCCTTCCATGCCTGGCGCTGGAATGGTGAAGGCGCTGCTGCGGCCATTCCTTATTCGAAATCCATCCCACCCAGGATGAAAAAGCCGGATTGTGAACGAAGCTACCCAACTCGTGAGGTGAACGGCTTTATCTGGGCATGGTATCACCCGGGCAATGAAGAACCACTTTACGAAGTACAGACCTTCGCAGAAATCGGCGATCCCGCCTGGACGGACTATGAAAAGCATGAGTGGATTGTCCATGGCCCGATCCAGACGATTGCTGAAAATGGGGCCGACAGCGCTCATTTCCAGTACATTCATGGCGTTGCTAACAGTCCCAACTACGATATTTCATTTGATGGTCACAGGCGTAGTGCAGAGGTGCGCGCGAAAATGGGCACTCCTAGAGGTCTCGTTGATGGCACCATCGCCTATGGTGTCGATGGCTCGGGACAACCCTGGACTCGTTTCAGCGGGATTTGCGATACCCTGCTGATTACCGGCGTCACCCCGATTTCGAAAGATTTGACTCATCTGCGGTTTGCATTCACCCAATTAAAGAGTGACCGGGAGGGTGACAACGCCGGTGTCGCCAGAGCGATTATTAAAGATATCTGTAAGCAGTTGGATCAGGATAAGGTGGTTTGGGACCGGCAGCGATACGTTGAACAGCCTCCTTTATGTGCTGGGGATGGCCCTATTAATGATTTCCGAGATTTTTTTCGGCAATTTTATGCGGGCAGCCAATGGGATAAATACCGCGACTCTGCCTTAAAAAGAAAAATTTCACGCTAGGCTATCTAACATGGAATACGATTACATCATCGTCGGCGGCGGATCAGCGGGCTGTGTGTTAGCTAATCGGTTAAGCCATCTGCCAAGCACGCGGGTGTTACTACTCGAGGCCGGCCGCTCGCATCGCCATCCTTTAATTAGTATTCCTCTGGGCTATGGCAGCACTTCAGCTTCACCTGCCTTTTCCTACCAGTTTAAATCCGAACCTGATCCAGGCACCAACCAGCGACAGCATCACCTGCCACGAGGTAAATGCCTGGGTGGGAGTTCATCCATCAATGGCATGATCTATATTCGCGGCCAGGCCAGAGACTTTGACCTATGGGCGCAGGCAGGTGCAACGGGGTGGGACTGGGAATCGGTTAAACCTTACTTCGTTGACAGTGTTGATCAGTCACGCGGGCCGAGTCCATGGCACAGCACCCACGGTCCGCTGCGATTAGAAGATATTAAATTTAAACTACCGGTCTGTGATGCACTCATTCAGGCTGGTATAAAAATGGGGCTCCCTTACAACGAAGACTTTAACAGCGCAGACCAGGAAGGTATCGGCTATTACCAGACCACCATGCGCAATGGCCGGCGCTGGTCTGCTGCGAATGCCTATCTGGATAGCATCAAAAACCGAACCAATCTCACCATCCATACCCAGACGCCAATTGATCGGATTATTTTTGATGATGACCGGGCCATCGGCGTCATTGCCCATGGGCAGGAAATCACCGCAACCAAAGAGGTGATTGTCTGTGCTGGCGCTTATAGCTCACCGCAATTGCTTCAGGTTTCCGGTGTGGGGCCCAAATCAGTTCTTAGACACCTTGGTGTTAACCCGGTGGTGTATCGAGAACAGGTAGGTGAGAACCTCCAGGACCATGCCGGTCCACCCATGGCCTGGCGGTTAAATCACCATCAGGATAGTGCTAATAAAGAACTGGGAGCGTTAGGGCTAATTCGTAATGCGTTTACTTACGCATTGACTCGATCCGGGGTGCTGAGTATGCCCGCTGCAGCCGTGGGAATATTCGCCCGCAGCAGCGATCAGGTTGGCCACCCTGACCTGCAGTTTCACTGCCTGCCAGTGAGTGGCAGAGATTCAGACGAACCCAGTCAGCAGCAGGTAGATGCCTTTCCTGGTTTTACCATCATGCCTTATCTCATGCATCCAAGGTCGAGGGGAAAGGTCTATGCCAACTCACCGGACGCAGGCGGTGATCCAAGTATTGAAGTCAATTACTTTGCTGACGAACAGGACCTGGAAGCCGTCGTTAGCGGTATGCGCCTCGCCCAACGCTTAGTTGAAACAGAGCCTTTTGCCGCAGCAGTATGCGAACGCATCAGGCCGCTTGCTGATGTCACGACGGAATCAGGCTATGCTGCCTATGCTCGGGATCATGCGCATACCGGCTATCATCCGGTCGGAACCTGTCGCATGGGAAGCGACGCCGAGGCCGTGGTCGACCCGCACTGCAGGGTTAATGGTACGCGCAATCTTAGGGTGGTTGATGCTTCGGTCATGCCAAGTCTGGTATCCGGGAATACCCATGCAGCCACGATCATGATTGCAGAAAAGATTGCGGCCGAATTGACTCAAGCGCAACCAACCAATCACGATTAGGCGCTCAAGACGCTAATCGCGATGCGTCAAGGCGAGTCACTTACCCGCCTGATTCACTCTTCGATGGCGGCATTGACAGCGACGGTGCCTGCCATCGCGTCTTTGAGCAGCGTACCCTGGGCTTGACGGTACCAGATCGGTGAACTCCAGGCGCGTTCCTGGATCACGGGCGAATAAAAGGGTTGCCGGTCAGGGACTAAACAACACTTCCCGTAAACATCGCCTGAAGCGCCTAGCCTATCCGTTGCGTCCTGATTGGCTTTTTCTGCTTGATCAGCACAATCAGCAGCAAACGGGTTAACGCCGGCATTCTGGCACTGCCGGGTTGACCAACGACAGGTTGGATTTTCAATCACACGAGCGTAATAAAATGCCGGTGCATCCGGATCGAAATCAGGGTCTTGCCAGACTGCACAGAGTTGGCTGTCGCCTCGACCCCGGCGCTGACAGTTAATCGGGTCAACATCGGCCCCGTTATTTTCATCTCCTGCTACATCAATGACCTGTTCATGCGACTGCCCGTCATCATCCACCCAGCCTTTAATAATCTGAATTCGCTGCAGGTCTGTTCCCGGGTTCCCGGGAATGCCGGGATCTTTCTGTGCGGAGATAAAAAATTTTAAAGCGGTTTCCGTCCTGGCAAGATCACCGCCCATCGGCACACCGCTGGCATAGGCTTTGGTAATGCCCTGCGGGTCAGAACAGGCATTGTCATCCAGCTCGGAGCCACCGAAAAACCTCAGTACAGGCCGGGTCCCACTGGTGGCATAAGTTTCTTTTCGCCGAATAGCGGAAAATATCGCATCACGTGAATTCTCTTCAGCCCAAACTACTGCATGACCGCCTGGATTGGAATAAAAGTGATCCTGTACGTTCCTG
>CAZGCW010000157.1:0-9398 GCA_964524295.1 uncultured Pseudomonadales bacterium | reverse complement strand
ATTCAACTGCAGTTGAAGGCCCAGTTGAAGAACGTTCCAGGGAGTCAACCAGATAGGAAACGAGCTGCACAACGCTCACGTTAGCGGCCGAATACAGCAAAAACCCAGCGATGCTTACGGCAAACGCTGCCCAGGGGGTATAGGACAGTAACCGACGATAAATGGTTAGATCTGAGACTGGGCTGTCATCAGTCACGACGGGTTTCCCCGCTTTGCGTGCTAATGCTGATCTGTTCAAACCCTAATTGGCCTGCGACATCTAATATGGTCACGACGGACTGATGCGGTGCCTGCCCATCGGCTATTAAAACTAAGGGTTGACCTTTACCCACTTCGCTCACCGCGACTAACGCACTGCGTAGTGTTTCGATGGATTGATTGATCAAAACCTGCTCATTAACAGCATAGCGACCTGTTTTGCCGACTGTGACTGTGACCGCCTCACTCGAGTCATTGGAAGCAACCCCTTCCGCTGAAGGCAGTTCAACCATCAGCTGAGTTTCCAGCGTGAATGAGGTCGAAACCATAAAGAAAATAAGTAACAGAAATACGACATCGATTAATGGCGTTAAATTCACCTCCGGGGTTTCTATTTTTCGTCGGGCGAATTTCATCCCGGTTGGAATTCCGAATGGGAGACCGTGTCGCTCTGACCAGACACGGGTGTGATACTGAGCACCTCCACCAGTTTGAGCGCATCCTGCTCCATTTCCATAACGAGTTCATCGACTCTGCGCTGAAAGAACCGATGGAAAAACAAGCTCGGAATGGCCACGGTCAGCCCCGCTGCAGTCGTTATCAACGCTTCGGAAATTCCGCCAGCAAGAACCGCGGCATTACCAACACCTTCGAGTTGAATCGCACTGAATACCTTGATCATGCCGATCACCGTGCCCAACAAGCCAATTAAAGGACTCACTGCGGCGACTGTACCCAAGGTTGACAGATAACGCTCCAATTCATGGATGACCTGACCCGAGGCTTCTTCGATGCTCTGTTTCATCTGCTCACGACCACGATGGTGATTGCTAATGCCCGTGGCAAGTATCGCTCCCAATGGGGACTGTGACCGGAGGTGCTTAATCCGCTGAGTGGTCATCTGGTTGTGTTGGATCCACTGCCAGACTTCAGTCAGTAATGCTTTCGGTACCACCTGAGAGCCTCTCAGGGTCCAGAAACGTTCGATACAAATTGCCGCAGAAATAACCGAACAGATCAGGATCGGAACCATCAACCAACCACCTGCCTTCACTAATTCAAACAAGACAATCTCCGCTCTCTTTGTGAGGACAAATCGTAACACAAGATGGCGGTTTCGAAGCCAGCTTTAACCCAGTTCCAGCTTGTTCTTGGTTGGATGCCAACATCCGTTTCATGCGACAATTTTGTCGTCATGCAACTGCCCGATTTCTATGCTGCTCAAGCCAAGCTCTTCAGCCAGAATTTGATCCGTATGTTCGCCTAACATGGGCGATTTCAACGACGGTAGGTTAGGCGATTCAGAAAATCGAATAGGAGAAGAGGGAACAAGATAAGACCCAATGCCAGGCTGTTCAATGCGTTGAAATAGCGGATTATCCACAGAGCAGTCCTGATCCTCGTCAACCATTTCCTGAAAACTGCGATAGGGACCATAACATACGCCAGTCTGGTTAAATTTCTCCTCGATCAAATCATAATTGGTTTTGGAGAACCAGGTTTCAAGAATCGCTGCAATTTCATGTCGGTTAATGAACCTATTACCTTCGGTATTCGTATCAATACCCTTTTCGCTCAATGCCTTGAACTGCGCTTCCGTGTCGGTTGCTGACTGTATGGCATTCCATTGCTTTTCTGTTAAACCAACAATCATGCAGCGCCGACCATCCTTGCTGACGAAGTCACGGCCGAAAGCACCATAAAGATAATTCCCCACTCGCTCACGGTCATGCTTGTTGATCATCACCTCAGAAATATTACCAAGGTGGCCCGCCGTCGCCAGAGCAACATCCTTTAGGGCAATACGGACTATTTGTCCCTGACCGTTGCGTTGACGATACCGTTCCGCAGCAAGCAGGGCAGTTGCAGCCATTTGGCCGGTGATATTATCCCATGCCGGCAATAAATAATTAGTCGGTTGATTGCTGTCGGCTGCGCCAGTTGCGTTAGTAAAACCAACAGCACAATTGACGGTATAATCAAGAGCCGACCCCCCCTTTCGGTCACCCAGCACATTCACATAAATCAGATCCTCACGAACCTTTCTTAGCTCATCGAAGGCTAACCAGCCTCTTTCCGGGAAATTAGTCAAAAACATTCCCGCATCAGGGCCCGGTCGGGCCAGCAATGCAGCAACGAGTTCCCGGCCTGCGGGCTTTCTTATATCCAACTGAATAGATTGCTTGCCTTTATTCATACCCGCCCAGAAGAGACTGGTGCCAGAGGCCGTAATCGGCCATCGATGGTAGTCCAAGCCTCCGCCAATAGGATCGAACCGAATCACCCTGGCCCCGAGCTGTGCCAAGGTCATACCGCCCAGGGGCGCAGCGATAAATGCACTGCCTTCGACGACAGTCATTCCTGATAATATTCCTTCCATATTCGATACTTATAGCAATTAACTAATATTAATCTAGACAGTGAGGCAGGCTAGATGCCAATCAAGCACTTTTGCAGATTGCATCTCTGTAGGTGCCTCAGAACCTCTTTGTGCTGTCACTTCAACGTGCAGTTTCAAAATACCGCCATGCTGCAGAGGCAGCTTTTCTTCAATGGTGACCCGTGTAGACAGGATATCCTGTTCAAACACAGGCGCGGTATGATCGCACTGGTACCAAGCCAAAATAGAACAGAGATTCGGTATTAACCGGGTAATCTGTGCGCTAGCAATAGCAATGGTATGCCCCCCATATACCAAGCGCTTACCGTAGACACTCCGGGTTGCATCCGTATGCGTCATGGCCATATTTAAAGTCATGCGAACTAATTCGGGTGCGCAAGTGACTGTGTCAGCGGCTTCAATATCAAAAACACCGCCGACGTCGAAGTCCGTGAACTTAGCTCCTTTTGCCAGATGACTGAAGGAGTCCAGTGACCAGGCAGGTAGCTGGTTCAATAAGTCCTGATCGCTAATACTGGCCGGCATACTTTCAAAAGAATCCGCCTGTCCGGTTTCTGCCTCTGGATCACGACAGGGCAGCATCGGACATCGCCAGAACAACATTACCGTTTCGTCATGTTGATTAGTGACATGCATCTGCAGCGCCACCATCCCCGTCGCTGCTCTACCCGCTTTGCCTTTGTTTTGACGAAGCGCCACCACAGACGTTTGCGTACTTAAGGTATCGCCAAGGAAGACTGCATTTTTAAGATGAAGGCCTCTGTAAAATAAATTACCCAGTACCCGTTGCGAGGGAATCGTACTCTGACCGATGGCGAGATTACAAACTAATGCACTATTAGCGAGCAAACCAGTTCTACCCGTCACCTTCCGGCACAATTCCATATCAAGAGATAATTTACTTCTATCACCGAATAACGCCTGATGAATTGCCGCCATGCCTTCTGTAACGGTGATGGCCGGCACGTCAGAAAGATCATCGCCAACTGAAAAATCCTCGAAATAAGGCACATAAACGGTCATCTGGAAAGTCCTCGAGTCGAAATAGGCCAAAGCTCATGTACAAACCCATCACGAACCACAAAATAAAAATCATGGAGATTGACTGTCGGATCACAATGTGGGGTCAACAGCTCTAGTTTATCTCCCAGAACAACCTGCTTTGAGGGATTATTCAATTGCACGATTCCATGCTCATCGCCACCCCAATGATAGCGTAAGCCTTCGATGTCCTTAAATTCGGGTACCATCTTATCTGAGGCTAGTGACTTAAACCCGGCGTCGACGGTGATCAAAGTCGACTGAGGTTGACTAATCGCGGTTACCAGCAAATGCAGAGCAACCTCAAAATCCTCGAACAACGGATTATCAACGCCGCCAATATCACGATATTCTATATCCATAAAAGCGAACGAGCCTGCCTGTAATTCGGTAATGAGACCCAGTGAATTTTCAAGGTCATAGCTTCCGGTTCCTCCGCCGGACACCTTATTCACCTTGATTCCTGATGCCTGAATCATATCTCGAGTTGCTGCACCCTTCTCCATTACCTTGGAATACTTGCTCCGGCGCTCTGCATGTCCTGGAATATGCATACAATTGCCTGCATACATCTGCAACCCTAAAAATGCCAGATTAGGGCAATATTCCATTATGTGAACAACAAGATCGAAGGCTGGCTGACCGGCCTGAATTCCAGTACGCCCCATACCAGGATCAATATCGACCAAAACACCTAGATTAACCTCTCTTTTGCCGAGCATTAACTGCAATTGATCTACAGTCTCCTGACAATCAACCACTATTTGCAGTTCATCATTAGAAGCTGCCAATTTCACCACGCGTTGGAGACTCTCTGGGCTGACAACAGGAGAAGTAATGAGTATCGATTTGATACCGGCAAGTTGCATCACTTCGGCTTCGGAGACTTTTGCACAGCAAATACCCGTTGCGCCAGCGGCAAGTTGCTTACGAGCAACGACAGGGGATTTGTGCATTTTGGCATGTGCACGCAGGGATAAGCCTGAACTCCTAGTATGGTCAGCCATGCGTACCAGATTCCGCTGGAAAGCAGCCTCATCTATCAATAACGCGGGCGTCGGCACCTTCTCCAGGGGAACGGGCGGATCCAGTAAAATCGCCTCAACTGGACGGTTTCGAAGCTGGCTTTCAAAGATTTCGTTCAGTGTGGCTGTCATTATCCTTACTCGTCACAATCCTGGGTCTGACAATCGGGATCCCGTTCTACCTGCAAAGTCACGTGGTGAATAGCAAAATTTTCTCTTAACATCGACCCCACCTTCGAATATCCATCCTCCTGGTCCCATAGGGTAATTTCAGGCATGACCAGATGGGCGGTTAAACAGTTTTCCTGCGTGCTCATCGCCCATATGTGCACGTCATGAACCTGTGTTACACCCGGTAAAGTGGACAAATAGGACACGATGCCCTGACGGTCAATGCCCTGCGGCACCGCGTCAAGGATTAAATTTACTGAATCACGAAGCAGCGCCCAGGTACCGTAAACAATGACTGCCGTAATCATCAACCCCATCAAGGGGTCAACCCATAACCAGCCAGTAAATAGGATCACAACCCCACCGATTACCACCCCAGCGCTAATAAGCGCATCATAGGCTAAATGCAAAAAAGCCCCTTTCAAATTAAGGTCACTTTTACTGCTTTTTACAAACAGCATCGCTGTGCCGCCATTGACTGCGATTCCAATCAGGGCGACAAAGATAATCAGTGTTTCGGAAGGCACAACGGGATTATAGAGCTTCTCTATGGATTGTAAGGCGATGTAACCCGCCGCCAATAGCAAAAGCATGGCGTTCAACAAGGCTGCAAGTATAGTCGTTCGCCTGTAGCCGTAGCTGTAGTCGCTTCCGCTGGAGCGACTCACCAAGTAGGTTGCACCCCAAGCCAACAACAAGCCCAGAACATCGCTGAAATTATGCCCCGCGTCGCCTAATAAGCTGGCAGAATTTGCTTCGAAGGCCAATAGGGCTTCCGCCAGGGTGAATAACAAGTTTGCGACCACTGCGATAGCGAAGCCCCGGTTCATCTCCACGGGACCTGCGGGGCCCTGATGATGGTGATGGTGATGGTGCTCGCTCACTTGCTTATTCCTATCAGATCACTCACCTCAGTTTGATTGTCCATCCCAAACTCGCCCATTTAAAGTTCATCTCCTATCACGTTCATTTCCTGCAAATAGCTGACTGGCGACATAGTCTGCAATGGCCAACGACGATGTCAGGCCGGGAGACTCAATACCAAACAGATTTATAAAATTCGGTAAGCCAAAGTGTATCCCATTTTGGATGGAAAAGTCCTTTGCTGAGTCTAAAGGGCCCTGCAATTTTGGCCTGATGCCGGTATAACCCGGATGTAAGGTGTCGTCCTGAAGACCTGGATAATATCGTCTAATAGCCTCGTAGAATCCGCTCATTCGCTCTACTGAAACCTCATAATCTAACGAGTCAATATATTCAGTATCTGGGCCAAACTTGACCTGCCCTCCCAGATCAAGCGTGGCGTGAACGCCCAGGCCTGCCCCGTTTTTCTCCGGTACTGGATAAATCAGATGCTTAAATGGCGAGTTCCCGCTTAACGCAAAGTAACTTCCCTTGCACAGATATAAATTTGGAATAGAGTCTCTTGCCAGTTCCCTTACTGTCGCAGCAACACGCTGGGCTTCTAGGCCAGCCGAATTAACAACAACATTGGACTGCAGACTATAGGACCGATCGTCAACGACAACCTCAATCTGATAACCGGGTTGCCGCGCCTGGATACCAACAACGGGACTGTTGACTGCCAAAGTTCCACCCGCATTTTCGAAATCTGCCAGAAAAGCAGTCATTAACTGATGCGCACTGATGATCCCAGTCGATGGAGATAGCAACGCTGCAACTCCTTGTAGTTCTGGCTCCAGCGCTGCTAACTGAGCTCGTGAGAGGCGGACTAAATCGGTAACACCATTAGCCTTAGCCTTAGATTCTATTTCTGATAAGGTGGCCAATTCTTTAGCAGAATCCGCCACGATAATTTTGCCACAACGCTGATGGTCGACATTATGCGAAGCACAATAATCGTATAACTGAAGCTTGCCACGAACACACATCAATGCTTTTAAGGAATTTTTCGGGTAATAAATCCCGGCATGAATGACTTCGCTGTTACGGCTACTGATACCTTGGCCATAATGATCCTCTGCTTCTAGCAGCAGACACTCTTTACCGGCTAATGCCAGCTTTCTGGCAATAGCGAGCCCAACAACGCCCGCTCCGATAACGACGCAGTCAATTTTATCCAATCCACCTATCCCAATACGGTCACGCTATAGCGTACCCTAACCGACCACAGAAAAAACCTAGAAACGAGATTGAAGTCAATTATTCCATGAGCAAACACAAGATCCATAGAAGCGCTTTAAACAATGCCGCTTCTGTGACATCAACTAGATAGGTAGGAAACACTGCTCCATTGAATCATTCACCGCATCTATTCGGCGACTGCGAGCAATAGGACGAAAGCTTGGAGTCGATGAGGATATAGGCGAATTCAGCATCATGCAGAGATGATGGCAGACCAAATGGCTTGTCTTGCGTTTATTTTTGCTCGCCTTAATTCTTTTGGCTGCGCGCATTGCGAGCTCTGAATGCTCACTAACCCGCTTTTGGATCGCTGAACGGACCAAAGAAGAAGACGCATCCCGGCTGGGTTTTCGCTTAGCTGTTTTGCCTGAAGCACGTTTATTTCCAGAGGATACGGCATTAACCTCTTGCAGATAGGCGGGGGGTATTCTCGCCACTTTGGCTGTCTTGTCTGTTTTGGCTGTTTTGGCTGTTTTGGCTGTTTTGGATATTTTGGCTGGCTTGGTGTGGGAACGCTCTTTTTCGGCCTCTTTTCTATGTTTGCCTTTTGCACCCTGCCTGACAGCAGCGTTTTCATTGTATCCAGGGGCCTTTGAGTCATCCCTAATTCCATAATTCTGATCAACTTGCTCAGTATTCCTGCCATTCATATCATCCTCCTCGGTAGATGACTTGTCGCAGTTAAGCTCGCTTTGCCTGCGCATAGTGGTTACTGGTTATATGTACAGTATACAGGTATCTGTATGTATGTACAGTACTATTTTGAGGTGCTGAAACAGACTTGATCGCCTTGAATGGAGGTCGACACAGTGGAATCCTGGAAAAATTCACCGGAAAGAATACCTTTTGACAGCGGATTTTCGAGTTTCTGCTGAATAACTCGCTTCAATGGTCGTGCACCATAGAGTGGGTCAAATCCCAATTCAGCAACATAGTCCAGCACTTCATCCTTCAGGGCAAGGTTAATGCCATTGTCTGACACCCGACCCTTAAGCTGTTCTAGCTGAATACAGGCGATGGCCCTGATATCTTCAGGCCTTAACCCGCGGAACACGACAACATCATCAATTCGATTGAGAAACTCCGGCCTGAAATGCTGACTTACCACGGTCATGACCGAATCTTTTATTGTCTCATGGGCACTGCCGCCGGCCATATTCTGGATCAGTTCGGAGCCCAGATTAGAGGTCATTACTAAAACCGAATTCTTAAAATCAACCGTCCTACCATGACTGTCCGTCAATCTCCCATCATCCAGCACCTGCAACAAGATGTTAAATACTTCTGGATGGGCTTTTTCAATCTCGTCGAGTAAAACAACTGAATAAGGTTTTCGCCTGACTTGCTCAGTAAGATAGCCACCCTCTTCATAGCCGACATACCCGGGCGGCGCACCGATTAAGCGCGCTACGGCATGTTTTTCCATATACTCGGACATATCCAGGCGAATCAAGGCCGTTTCAGAATCGAACAGGTTAGCTGCTAGCGCCTTACAGAGTTCAGTTTTACCCACGCCAGTCGGCCCCAAAAACAAAAAAGAGCCATTCGGCTGGTCAGGGTCTGCAATGCCCGCTCGCGCTCGGCGAACTGCATTTGACACGACTTGTAACGCCTCATCTTGCCCTACTACGCGTGTACTTAGCGACGATTCCAGTTCCAGCAGTTTGGCCTTCTCTCCAGCCAGCATCTTTGCAAGCGGGATCCCGGTCCATTTGCACACAACCTCAGCGATTTCCTCCTCAGTCACCCTGTTACGGAACAGCCTTGTTTGGCCACCGTCACTATCCGCGACCTCTGCTGCACGTTTAACCAGGTCCGGAATGGTTCCATACTGAAGTTCCGACATTTTGGTCAAATCACCCTCTCGACGCGCAAACTCAAGGTCCTGTCGCGCTTGCTCAAGGTCTTCCTTTACGGTTTGCGCGCCTTGTAAGGCTAATTTTTCCTCTGCCCATACTTCTTCAAGGTTGTTATATTCTCTTTCTAACTCACTGATATTATTATTTAATTCAACTAAACGCGTCTTTGATCCCTTGTCTGTTTCTTTCAACAAGGCTTCCCTTTCTATTTTCAATTGAATCAACTTCCTCTCCAGACGATCCATTTCTTCCGGTTTTGAATCAATTTCCATGCGAATAATGCTGCCCGCCTCATCTATCAAGTCGATGGCTTTGTCAGGCAACTGACGGTCACTGATATAGCGGCTTGATAACTGAGCTGCTGCGATAATGGCAGGGTCGGTAATATCGACCCCGTGGTGCAACTCATAGCGCTCCTTAAGGCCGCGAAGTATGGCAATGGTATCGCTGACACCAGGCTCATCTACCTGGACCTTCTGAAACCGCCTTTCCAGCGCCTTATCCGACTCCACAAAAGTCCTGTATTCATCTAATGTAGTCGCGCCGACACAATGAAGA
>CAZGCW010000156.1:923-9423 GCA_964524295.1 uncultured Pseudomonadales bacterium | reverse complement strand
TCCTGAAGACACCATCACCGGTGGAATCGAAAGCCGCTATCATGACAACTGGGACGGTACGACCAGCGCATTGAAGTTGAACGGTGGTGCAGGCTCATTTGCCTGGCATTTAGATGCTTCCAAGAAGGACGGCGACGACTACGAGATTCCTGGTTTAGCCGAATCTTCAGGGCTCCGCGCGCTGGAAGCCCTGGAAGAAGAGGAGCACCACGAAGAAGAGGAAGAAGCATTCGGTACCTTGCCGGGCAGTTCATTTGAAGCGAATTCAGCTGCCTTCGGGGCGTCATTCATTGGCGAGCGCGGTTTTATGGGCTTTGCCGTTAGTCAACTGGATTCATTCTACGGATTACCCGGAGGGCATGGCCATGAAGAACACGACGACGAAAGTGAAGAAGAAGGGCACCCGAATCTCGATATGGAACAAACCCGCTGGGATATAGAAGCAGCGCTAAACAAACCTTTCGCAGGCTTTGACACGCTGAATATTCGACTCGGCGTAAACGACTATGAACATACAGAAATCGAACCTAATGGCGAAGTTGCCACGTATTTCAGCAATGAGGCTTATGAACTTCGCGGTGAATTAACGTTTGAAAATGGTGCCTGGCGAGGTGCTTTGGGTATGCAGTATACCCATCGTGCGTTTTCAGCTGTCGGCGAGGAGGCATTTGTACCACCCGTTGATAGCCGAAATTCTGGTGTCTTTATCGTCGCGGAACGAACCTTTAACACGTTCGAACTGGAAACCGGCCTGCGTTTCGAACGGGTAAGTCACGAGCCCTCTGTGGGCTCTGACCAGGACTTCAATACCTATGCTGGCTCATTAGGGGCACTGTTTCCTGTAACTGGGTCCTGGGATATGTCCCTTTTGTTGGATATCTCATCTCGCGCCCCGGTCAGTGATGAGTTGTATGCCAACGGCCCACACCTGGTCACCAACGCATTCGAATTGGGTGATGAAAACCTCCGCAGGGAAGGTGCCTTTAACCTATCGAATTCCTGGCGTTACGAAAACGAAGGCCTGGTATTCAACGCCACATTCTACTACACCGACTTTTCTGGTTTTATCTACCAGCGGGCAACCGGTGAAGAAGAGGATGAATTGCCTGTATTCCAGTTTGACCAGGAAGACGCCCGGTTTACTGGCCTTGACGTGAGTCTCGTTGCTGACCTGTGGCAGGGTAAAAAGGGCGTGCTCGAAGCGAGAGCTGTATTTGATGTTGTCAGCGCTTCTTTGGATGTGTCCGGTAACGATGCGCTGCCACGAATTCCGCCTTGGAAAATCGGGGCGGGTTTAGGTTACCAACATGGCCAATTTTCGGGATCATTGGATGTGTTGTATGTTGCCGATCAGGATGAAGTTCCGGAGTACCAGTTAGCAACCGACCGCTATCATGATGTGAACCTACAGCTAAACTGGCGTTGGTCAATTCGTGACGCGGAGGTCACTGTGTTTATGATCGCTGAGAATCTCACTAACGAAGAACAGCGCCATCACACGTCCTTCATTAAAGATTTTGCCCCGGCGCCGGGAAGAAATTACCAAGTCGGTGTTCGCATGGCATTTTAATGCTGCCGGCTAGATTAGCTAAAACCTCACCCACCGTACTCTCAACAGTACTCTCGATAATACAATGGTTTTAACCGCAGGGGGGGCAACCGGCTGGCACCATCACGGTCACAAACTCATGACTCATTTACCCTATCTATCTTCGTTAACCGTGGGCGAATCAAAGCGAATACCGAGCTTTCTTATTGATCAGAAACTTGTTCTAAAATCCCGGTCTTCAGTTCAGGGCCGGTTCATCACGCGTAGATATTTGAGTTTGGTCTTACCTTTGTTGTGAACACGATGAAAAGTCCCCGCCTGCACTGTGACAATGTCTTGGGCATTAACCTCATGAAATTCTTCTTGTTCGCCCTGCCCTTCGTCAGGGTGTCTCAGGTAAATTTCACCCGAACCTTGCGTAAAAAAGAAAATCTCGTCCTGTAAAAGATGTTTGTGTCCGGCAGTTTGTTTACCCGGGAAAAGATGAGTGCTGCTGAGCAGAAGATTCTCTCCGACATAGTTATCCTTGACGGTGTAGTTGTCGGTTTCTTTACTGATGTGCCCACCAATGTCATCAAATTCATCTTTCATTACTTGTTTCCTTCATTTATAAAACCCTTACTCCGCCATTTTGCCTAAAGTCCGGTTGATATGATATCCACACTGCCTAAAACCACCCAAATAAATCCAAGTTGATCACATTGAACGACTACACTTAGGTGACTAAAGCCTCTACGGTCACAAAACACTTGCGCGTCGACTCAACAGTGCGGAACAAACCAGTCCATCCCTTTCGGAGAAGACCGCTTTCTCCTAGTCTGACATGAACCACACTACCATCTTCATTGGAGACTTCTATTTCCCCGGCCAGGATTGTAAACATTTCGTCTACCGGGTAGCTCCTCACTTTTAAAACACCCCGTTCAGAAGTCCAAATACCGGTCGAAAACCGAGTGCCCGGCCATCAAACTCGCCGCCGTCCAGGTTTTGGATCTGGGCACCCCTGCCTCGGCCAACTCCGATGACGAAACAGATTCACCTATAAAATTGACATCAGTTTCTTCGATCCATAGTGCATTCATACTGCGCCCCTTTTAAGAATAGGTCTATTCCTTAACTACGCATCACGCAGCGTTAATGGCTGCGTCTCCATCTTGCGACGACAAGTTCAATAATGCTAATTTGTGCAAATGGGCAGGCCAGTTTAGCGGCGTGAACCCGATCCATAACAGCTCACCTAAGCTGATAATAGCTTAACGCTAACTTCTTCTTTGGTTTGTATCGATGAGTAAAAAGATGAAATCGCAACCGCATCAGACCAGGTCGGCTCTAGATTTATCAGCAATCAAAAGCGTTGCTGTGTTGGGTGAATGTATGCTGGAACTGTCCTCGCCTGATGTTGAGTCGCCAGCGTTAAAAAAAATGTTTTTTGGCGGTGATACACTTAATACTGCTTTCTATCTTGCGGGTTCAGGTCAGCAAGTGAGCTACTTTACCGCCTTGGGTAACGATCCGCAGAGCCACTGGATGATGCAGCAATGGCGCCATGCGGGTATTGATTGCAGTCATGTCAGGAACGTAGCCGGCCGGCTACCCGGCTTATATATGATCGAGACCGACGCTGCTGGAGAGCGCAGCTTTTTATATTGGCGGGACAGTTCACCCGCACGCGAGCTCTTCGATGATCCGCAACAGTCGAGGAAGTTGTTTGCTGAGCTGAGGCAATTTGAGCTGTTGCATCTCAGTGGGATCACTTTATCCCTCTATACAGAGGCTGCTCTGGATGCACTGCTGGGCTTCCTGACTGACTTCAGACGCCAGGGAGGGCGGGTTTCCTTTGACAGCAATTACCGTCCAGACCGCTGGTCAAACCCGCAGCGAGCTCATGCTATTTACAAGGATTTCTACCAACAGGTCGATCTAGCCTTACCCACTCTTGAGGACGACAAGGTCCTGTTTAGCTTGACCTCAGCAGAGAGCCTGTTCGAAAAACTAGGTAATCTGGGGGTGGCCGAAACGGTAATCAAACAGGGGCGAAGAGGTTGCCTACTGGAAACTAATCAGGGCATTGTCGAAATCCCCGCTATTGACGTAGACGGCATTGCAGACACAACCGGCGCAGGGGATTCATTCAATAGCGGCTACCTGTCTGCAAGAATGAACGGAGAGTCGAGGCAAAAAGCAGCAGCCAATGGACATCGCTATGCGGCCCAGGTCATTCAGCAGCATGGCGCAATAGTGCCAATCAACCTCAATTAAATCACCACCTACGCTACGGATGATCGTAAGCTCATCCAGCAGAGCTCGGTACCAAACCACTCTATGGATATTGTTTTTCAGACGTCCTTCAGTCAGCCGTCTCCCGACACGCATCAACTGACACAGACCCAAGGTGATTTCTGATCGCAGCCAATTTAACAAACCAATGTTGTTGCCGGAGATCTATAAAGCCCTGAGACACCGCGCCCAACCACAATTAATGAAAACTGCCTGGGGTGGAAACCGCTGCTTCCTAGGCCAGCTTGTTCCAGCTCAACATCATAATAGAATAAACAATCAACACCATTGCTTATCATGAATCATTTCATTAAAGTGGTATACTGGCAAAGTGGCTTGACCAATTTGGGTGGGTCACTCTTCAATTAATAATACCAGGCAGGTAAAAATATGCGCAGAATTCAAATAATTGGTGTAGTTTTAGGTACTCTAACCGCCCTGTTGGCCACTTACACGTCGGCCGCAGAGCTAGCCATCGAAGAAATCATCGTAACCGCGACTAAGCGTGCTGAAAACGTTCAGGATGTGCCCGTTGCGATTAACGTCGTGGATGCCAGTACGATTGAAGCCATGGGCATAGATGAATACACGGACCTCACCCGAATTTCACCTTCATTAACGATGAATCGAGGCGACTGGGCGACAAACAGTGGATTCAGTTTGCGGGGTATCGGTACGAATGTCTTTAGTACCAATATCGACCCCAGCGTTTCCATTATAGTCGATGATGTTGCCGTCGTTCGTTCGGCCCAGGCTTTTTCGGATCTTTCCGACATCAATCGAATCGAAGTCCTGCGCGGACCACAAAGTACCCTGTTTGGTAAAAGTGCCTCAGCTGGAGTGATTAATATCGTCACCAATTCGCCTGGAGACGAGTTTAACGGCAGAATTCAGGCCAGCAAGACCGACGACGATGAAACTTCAATATCCGCAACGATGGGTGGCCCCCTCAGCGACACCGTCGGTTTCCGCATTTCCGCCTTCGACAAAGACAGATCAGATGGCCACATAAAAAACGTAACCAATCATGCTGATGTCAATGGCAGTGAATCTAGCGGCGTCAGAGGCAAATTGGTCTGGGATATGACTGAGTCACTATCGGCCACATTGAGTATCGAACATAGCGAGTCTGAATCTACCTGCTGCCACCGGCCATATAGAGAAGTACCCGCAGAGGCTGCTTTTCTGGGTGCCTTCCCAAGTGCCGCCGTTCTCACCAGTGTGACGCCTTCTGAAGACAACACTTCGGTTGCAGTGGATGACCCAACAACGGATGCGTCAGAAAGTGATAGCGTCGCATTAAGGTTTGAAGCAGACTGGGGCGAGCATCAGTTCTTGTCAGTCACTTCTTTTACCGAGTGGGGCTATGACGTCACAACAGACGTCGATGGTACGGACTTCGATCTGCTGGCTGTTTTTACTGGCGGTGCACTTTCAGGTGGTATCTCCCAGGGAGGCGGCTTCGAACTGGAATCACTGTCCCATGAGTTTCGGTTGGTTTCACCCTCATCCGACAATTTTGAATATGTTGTTGGCTTATTTTATTCCGACATTCAGTACGACCGGGACTTTGCTCGTGGCCCAATTTTCGCGGCAGACTGGGTTGCTAAAACCGGTACAGAATCAGTCGCACTCTATGCGCAGGGCACCTGGAGTCTGAGTGACCGGACCGACATTACTGCAGGCCTCAGATTAAATAGTGAAGAAATATCCCACGACTTTGACAATGCCCTAACGGGTCTGCAATTCAGAGGTGACGATACCGAAACCGCGACCCCAGGGAAAATCAGCCTGCAACACTATGCCAGCGACGATTTAATGTGGTTTGCGTCTTATTCAATTGGCTATAAGGGACAAGGTTATGATATCTCCTCCAGTTTCCGCCAAAGCACATCGGACAACCCTGTGGGCTCTGAGGATTCACACTCATTTGAATTTGGCTTCAAAGGCACTTTCATGGATGGCCGACTTCAATTGAATCCAACTATCTTTTCTGCAAGTTACGACGATTTCCAAGCCCAGCAGGCTCGGATCGTCGATGGTGTGATCGAACTCGGTATCGCCAATGTTGGACAACTTGACACCTGGGGTATCGAGTTGGATTTCCAGGCCCTGATCTCTGAGAACCTCAGACTGGTAGGAGGTCTGGCCTACGTTGATGCAGAGATCAAGTCATTTCCCGGTGCAGACTGCTGGAGTGGGCAAAGCGCCGCTCAAGGATGCGAGACGAATGCATTGACGGGTCGATCAGCCCAGAATCTCGCTGGGGCCGATTTGAACAATTCCCCTGATGTTAAAATGACCCTTAGTGCTGAGTACTTTCTACCCATGAGTTCCATGCCTTTTGATGGCTTTTTCAATCTGTCTTACCAGTATCAGAGTGATGTTAATTTTTCACTGCTAGCTGACCCTGGATCTGAACAGGAAAGTTATGGTGTACTGAATTTGAGCCTGGGCCTTATTGAAAGGGAAAATCAGCGATATGAAGTCACCCTGTTCGCCAACAACGTAACAGACGAAGAATTCGTCACGGGCATAGGCAATGTGGGTGGACTTTGGGGTGGAACACCGGTTTACTTCCATGTTCTACCCAGAGAAGCTCAATCTTACGCTGGTGTTAAGGTAGGATTCAGTTTCTAGAAAAAAACAGGATATCGTAATGCGACGCAGAGATTTTCTCTATCTAACCTCGGGCGTGGTTTTTTCATCCGGATTTCTTGGTGCCTGTAGCCCGGACCTCGCTCGACAGGAAATCGAGGCCAAGTCCAGGCTCGATAATATCGGCTTGCAACTTTCAACCGTCACCTCACTGATGTTGAAGGATTTTGAGGGAACTTTGGCCAGGGCTGCTGAAATCGGCTACAGCCAGGTCGAGTTTTCCGCCATGGGTTTTCTCGGCCGACCTGCCAACTATGTCCAACAACTACTGACTGCAAATAACCTCAGTGCGCCGGTCGGCAGGATTTCTCCAGTATTACCAGAAGGGACTTTGCAGTTACCCCGAAATGAGATTTTCAAAGTGTTTCGTGAACGCGGCAGACCTGAATTTCTATTAGAAAATGTCCGCAACGCCATTGCTGACGCTGAACATCTCAACCAGAAGTACCTTAATTTGCCCGGGATGATGGCCGAGCACTTTAGCTCTTTGGATCAGGTGAAACGAAATATCGAGCTGCTAAACCAGGCAGGAGCGCTCTGCTCGGAACATGGTATCTTGTTTGGATATCACAATCACAACTGGGAACTTACACCGATTGATGGCATCGTTCCTTATGATTTGATGATCGAACAGACAGACCCAGGTAAAGTTGGTTTTCAGTTGGACTCCTACTGGATTGTGAAAGGTGGCGGAGACTTTGATGATTACCTGACACGATTTGCCGGCCGCTTTCCAAGCTGTCACCTGAAGGACATCGACACCAACGGTGATTTTGCTGATGTCGGTGATGGAGAAATTGATTTCCCTGCATTCACCCGTAAAGCGATCGCCCAGGGAGCGAAGCACTTCTTCGTCGAACGGGATAATCCACCCACACCAGAGCAATCGATTGAACGCTCTTTTGCCTATCTGAACCAGATGACATTCTGACCTTGCACGCCCTTGCTATAGTCTTAATCCTGTTGACGGTTCATCTAGCCCGGGCTGATGAAAAACCTTTTTATCTCTCTCTTGAGACACCGCCAGCGCCAGAACTGAGCCCCTCTGAAGCCCTGGCAGCCTTCGCTGTTGCCCCAGGATTTAACATAGAACTGGTGGCGGCAGAACCACTCACTGAAGACCCGGTTGCCATCACCTGGGATGAATCCGGTAATCTGTATGTAGCAGAGATGCGTGGTTTTATGCCCGATGCCTATGGCGCCGGTGATAAGGAACCCGTCGGCACCGTCGTCAAACTCATGGATACCGATGACGATGGCGAATTTGACCTTCGCCAGGTTTTACTCGATCAACTGGTACTGCCCAGGGCCATCGCTGTCGTTAACGAAGGCCTCCTGATAGGCGAGCCGCCGAATCTATGGCTTTGCCCGAGCCACACAGGCGCGTCGAAAGATATTGACTGCCAAAAAAAAATTAGGCTGGCAAACTACGGTGATCAACCCGGCAATGTAGAGCATGCTGAAAATGGCCTGCTCCTGGCCGTTGACAACTGGATCTACAACGCCAAATCAGATCGACGAATGCGAATTCAAAATGGCAGTCTTGTCGTGGAACCGACCCTGTTTCGTGGGCAATGGGGTATTACCCAGGATAATCAGGGCTTGCTTTATTACAATACCAACTCAAACTTTCTGTTGGGTGATCTTTATGATGCCCAGCCGGTCATCGAAGCCGGGAACTCCGGTGGTCCCGGCCTGAATACACAGATCAGCAAACAGGACCAGGTGTTTTCAGTCCGGGTCAATCCGGGTGTCAATCGCGCCTATGTACCCGGTGTGCTCAGACAAGACGGGCGACTAGACAAGCCTACTTCCGCCAGCGGCATGACCTACTATCGAGGCGATCAGTTTCCACAGGCCTACCGACAGGATATCTTCGTAGCTGAACCGGCCGGTAATGTCGTGGTTCAGTTGCGCCTGTTACGTGAAGACCTCAAAGCCAGCACCGATCATATCCTGTATGAAGATGAACAATGGGATCAACGAGAGTTCCTGGCTTCGACTGATGAACGGTTT
>CAZGCW010000156.1:0-899 GCA_964524295.1 uncultured Pseudomonadales bacterium | reverse complement strand
CGCCCCGGGGATGTCGATGTTGGACCCGACGGGGCATTGTATGTCGTGGATATGTATCGAGGGATTATCCAGGACCAGATATTTCTCTCCGATGAATTACGAGCACAAGCTTTGTCGCGCGGCCTGGATGAACCAATCGGTATGGGGCGCATCTGGCGAATTACTGCTGCCAACGGTAAATTAAAGAAACCAACACCCCAGTTTTCCTCTGGTTGGCGCACCCTATTAAAGCACCTCGAAGATAACAATGGTTGGGTTCGAGATACCGCCCAGAGGCTACTAATAGCTGCGAAGGGTTCAGGTATTGACCGCGGTTTACGCACGCTCGCTACCGGCCCTGACGAGATCGCCGCTGTCCATGCGATCTGGACACTGGAAGGTCGAGGGACACTCGATCACCGGACTCTAGACAAAGCACTGGACAATCCTAATCCCGTCATTCAACTTGCCGCAATGAGGGCGGGTCGTACCCTGCTCTCTGCCGAGAAATTACTCAAACTGGCCAAACACGCTAATCAAGCCTCAATCTCACATCACGCAACCCTGTATCTGGCCGCAGGTAATCGTCGCGAGGATGTCATCGAATATTTAGTTAGCCATCTCATGGAGGGTAACCCAAGCCGCTTGCAGCGAACCGCCATCCAGGCTGCGAGTCGCCAGAATGAGTTAGCCATTATTGACGCCATATCCGCACAGGGGTGGAACCGGACAAACGAAAAATCGACCCACTTTATTAAAAGTTTAATCAGCCAATCATTCAGAGCTTTCCCTCAAAACGGCAACCTGCTCTTAGATTATGTCATGGCCGAGGATCAACTCTGGCTGCAGGAAACAATGCTGGCGGGACTTTTCGAAGACACCCGGGATGATGGCTTCAAACGGGTAATTCACGACGAAGC
>CAZGCW010000155.1:0-9443 GCA_964524295.1 uncultured Pseudomonadales bacterium | reverse complement strand
GGTATTGCTCAGAAAATTCAGTAGTGCTTGAACCAGGCTGCTGCCCACCCCCTGCAGCTGTCTCAGCGGGTGTACTGCGAGCGGATGCAATTCCCAGGCATGTCCGGCATATTGACTTATTGCGCCTATCCAGCCTAGCACCTGTGACTCAGTATTCTTGGCGACCAGCGCAATTCTGTCTTCACCTGAAAAGCAAGTTAATTCTTCTTTGGCTGAATCGATCGTCCGCCAGGCCAGCGGATGATGGGTTTCAAAGGCCTGCACTAGTATTGCGGCACACTGATTAACGACGGTTTGACTGTTAAGATCCAACATCTCGATTTTCAAGGGTTCTCCTTACACAATTCATCTATGGCCTCGATATTAATACCGGATTTGCTCGAGTTTATCGATCGTGATTTTTACAGCAACTTCTTAAGAGTGGCGATTAGAGGTGGGTTGTCACTGCCCCTGCACTTGCCATTTTTAGCATCTGGTCATTTGAAAGGGTTAGTTCTGGTGGCGATCTGGCGCTTGCCATCGAACTTCTGTGACGCCCATTGTGAATTTCCCAAAGAAACTTTTTCTTGAAATAGTCTTAATCAGTTTACGCCGACCGCGACTGACCCAGAGTAGTAGCAGAAACAGTAATCGAGTCCACCAGGTATCGGTTAATAGTATTTTTGGAGGCAGGGCCTGTAACTTCTGGATGCTGCCAACTTCTTTACTCCGCTCAGCCTGGATGCGATGGGTGGTTTGCGTCAAATCGGTTAATGGATTCCCCGAGGTAAGCTCAGGGACCAGGTGATTAGCGGTAACAATGGCATCCCTGATGGCGATATTCAGTCCCTGGCCACCCACGGGCGACATAGTATGGGCTGCATCACCGATTAAGAAACTTCCCGGATAGGACCAATCGATTAAGCAATCCGATACCGTGCTGAGTAGAAACGGGTTGGATACATTATCGTAATGATGGGTGAGGTGGTCTTTTAGTTCCGGGTCAACATATTTTACCAGTTCGTCTAATAGCCCAGCTTGTCCTTGCTCTCTTAAGGCTTTAAAACTGCCTTTTTTGATGATTAGCCCCATTTGTAACTGGTGGTCATAGGTTGGTGCTGCAATCAGCAGGCGACCATGGCCAGTGTAGGCATGGATTCTGGGCTCGGCTGAGCCAGGACCCGGTACTTTCAGCCAGATGATGTCCATGGGGATAACATCAGACCTGACGGGTAACTTTAAGGCACGCCGAACACTGGATGTGCGGCCGTCTGCGCCAATGACCAGATCGGCTCTAATTTCTCTTCTTGTCCCGTTAGTTTCGGCGCTGACGCCTATAACACGGTGACTGTTTTTAACGACATCTCGGACACGGGTACCACGAAGTAGTTCGAAGTTCTTATACTGGCTGCATTCGGCGACGATCATTTCCAATAAGTGAGGTTGTGAGACCCAGCGAGGGCCATACTCGCCAAATAGTTGCTTTTCAAAGTCAACGGTGCTCGCTCGTTTTCCCTTGATAAACAGGTTGACGCCATTTAATCGTACCTGGGGGACGTCATTGAATTGCTTCCACAAACCGATCTGGGCCAGAGGTTCAAGGCCACCTGGCATGAGTATTTCGCCCCGAAATTGTCTGTGAAAATCACTATGCCGCTCCAACAATAGGACGGAGATACCGGATTTTGCCAGCAGGTAAGCGAGTACCGCTCCCGCCGGGCCTGCGCCGACAATAATAACCGAGTAATGCATAGGAACCCTTCCTACTGTGGTTGTGTGTCCTTTTATGAGTTGGTGCTGACGCTTTTCCTAATGTTTCAGTTTAGGCGGATCTTCTGGTCGCTATGGGGATTGCCTAGCCGGGCGTTAGTGTTAATGGGTAGTTTAAAGCTGTCTTTGATAGTACTGCAATTTTGCTATAACTTAGTCGCTTTTTTATACAAAGTTAACGTTCGTCAAGTAAGATAATGAGAATGATTTGGCCCAATATGACACGAGTAGATCAGATTAATGAACAGTGAAACCAAGATTTTGGTTGTCGATGATGATCCACTTGTCGTGAGAACGGTTACCCGGCTCCTGCACGAAATGGATTATCAGGTCAGTACAGCGCCTTCTGCGGAACTCGGGCTGAAAAAGCTCAGAGAACAAACTTATGATCTCATTCTCCTCGACCTTTTGATGCCAGGAATGGATGGCACCAAGTTTCTCGAATCCTGTCCGGACGGACTTGATATTCCTATCATTATCATGAGCGGACAACGGGATATATCCAGCAAGCTGGCCACCTTTGACCGTGGTGCAGTGGATTATATAACCAAACCTTTTTCCTCAGCGATTCTGCTGGCCAGAATCGAAGCAAAACTGCGCCGAAAATAATCACAGTATCTCTCTTGGCACCACGGGTGTCATCCACGGGGGTCATCAAAAAGAGGGCTCCGTGCCGCTTCGAAAATGCAGGCGGTGGATAAATCTTGCAAGTGCTCTGGCAAGCAGCTTAGCAATTGATTCGTGAGGGATGCTTTTTACCGTGATTCGACCTTGTCACCTGTTTTAATCCATGTTCCTGGCAACATTGAGTAACCACCAGCCAAATAGTGTGTTGCCGATGAGTTTAACGCTACCCAGGATAATGGCAGGAAAGCCCCACCAGAAATCGAGCCAGGATTGCCAGAACCAGGAATAGAGCCAATAGTATAAAAAAGAGATATTTTCCTCTAGAAAAATACCGGTGGAGAGAGACAGGAAACTATGGTCTGTTGTCATGACCTCCCAGCCAATCCACAGCAAGTACAAGACCTGAATAGGGGTTGTGTAAATCAAAACGTAGGCAAATCCAAACGTAAAGCTTTTCATATACTGTGCCTGCACAATGGTTTCAGATTTGATCATAGATCCTCTTATACGCTGCGACAAACGATTATCTCAATTGCGACGGGTGTATTCTCAAGTCCTTTTGATGCTGGCCAAACACTACAGTTGGATATTGATGCCTTGGTCTAGGCAGAATGCAGCAGGGGAGCGATAACAACGAATAAAGAGATGTTTACTGTCAGCCAGCAGCGATCGTGTTAGGTGTCGTCATTCTAGTGTACTCCCGTCGTCATCACTATGGGCTATCGCCAAGATAGCGCGAAATTACAGGCACACCACCTGATGAGCCTGGTCACGGTGGGTCCGTATTAGCGGTATGAGGATTAAAGTGGGGTAACACACTATTCCTGGCGCTGTGTCGGAACCGCTTGACTGATCATGCCTGATGCTCTAACCGCATAAATAGGGCAGAACGTATTTGCGCTCCCGGGTGTAGTTAGCAACATCTAAACACAGGCAAGGACGGGTAGAGCCTGTTTATCCATGAATCTCGATGTTAAGCTATTGATTTGATTTTAGGATGAAAAGCAGGCATGGGTTTAGCGATCAGAGTTTACCGTTTGTTGTTCCGGAACGTATTACCGTTGAGCTTGTTGATGGCCTGGTCTAGTACTACCCTGGCAGATGATAATCCGGTCCCCGGTAGGCTATTTATCAGCGAACTTTCCCAGGAAGTCACGCAGAGCCAGGTTGACAAGATAAAACAGGACCTGCTGGAGGCTGAAAGTAATGGTGCCTCACTGTTCATGCTGAGAATTAATACCCCCGGAGGATTGCTTGAACCAACTCGAGTACTGATACAAGCCATCCTCGACTCGCCTGTTCCGGTCGTGTGTTTCGTTGCGCCGGCAGGGGCCAGGGCCAGTAGTGCGGGAACCTATGTGCTCAGCGCCTGTCATGTCGCCGCGATGTCACCGGCGACTAATGTAGGCTCGGCAACGCCCGTGGTGCTGTACGGTGATATTGAAGATGATAGGCGCAACAAGATGGTAAACGATGCAGCCGCGCAGTTGCGCAGTCTGGCGCAACTCAGGGGAAGAAATGCAGACTGGTTGGAGCAGTCCGTAACATCAGCCCAGAACATCACAGCCAGTGAAGCCCTGCAATTGAATGTAATCGACCTCGTTGCCGTTAACACGGATCAATTACTTGCAGCTTTACACGGGCGTGAAGTCACTATCCAGGGTGAGATGATCGTTCTTGATACGCTCTCCCTAAAGACTTACCAGTCTGCGCCGTTTGAAAATGTCTCCCCTCTGGTATTGTGGACCATGCTGGGGGTCGCCTTGGTGATAATGGAGCTGATGGTCACCAAATTTATCGCCATTTTCTTCGCTGGCGGTGCTTTTATTACAGGTATTGCTGTCTGGGCAGGTCTGCCAACGACGAATGGCCTACCGGTGATAGTGTTTACGCTGAGCTCGCTGGTTTTGTTATTTGCTATTCGGGCACGATTCAGGCATTTGTTCGTCGGCACTGAAACCGTTCGTGGTGACTCTGAACTCAATAGAGAAATGATCGGGGCCAGGGTGACACTGGTTTCGGGTTTTGAAAAAGAATCGCCTGGGATTGGCCAGGTCCTGTATCGTGGATCACACTGGCAGGCTAGATCGGAAATCGATGTCATTACCCCTGACAAGGTAGTCGTGATATCAGATGTGCAATCAAATACATTATGGATAGAGGTTGAATAGTTATGGGTGAATTAATTACATGGGGAGTGTTGTCGCTTCTAGTCTTCTGGGTTTTGTATCAGACCGTCAGAGTCGTGCCGCAGAGACAGAACTATGTGGTGGAATTTCTGGGTAAATACCAGAAAACACTAGAAGCGGGCCTGCACATACTGGTACCGTTTGTCCAGAAGGTCGCCTATATACAGTCTCTGAAGGAAGAAACCATTGATGTTCCATCACAGAGTTGTATTACCAAGGATAATATCGCCGTAGAAATCGATGGCATCCTGTATCTGCAATGCCAGAATGCCGAATTGGCTAGCTATGGCATTGATGATTATCGCTACGCAACGTCTCAGCTTGCGCAAACAACCCTGCGTTCAGAGATTGGTAAAATTGAACTCGACAGAACCTTCGAGGAGAGAGACAGTATCAATGCCCAGGTGGTACATGCGGTGGACCTGGCATCCAATGCCTGGGGCGTTAAAGTGCTGCGTTATGAAATTAAGGATATAAATCCGCCGTCTACAGTCCGGGATGCGTTGGAAAAGCAGATGCGGGCAGAGCGGGAGCGGCGAGCGGTTGTAGCCGAATCTGAAGGTAATCGAAGCGCCACGATCAATGTGTCCGAGGGGCAAAGGCAGGAATTGATCAACATGTCCGAAGCCGAAAAGCTGAAACAGGTGAATGAAGCTGAGGGTAAGGCTAAGGAGATTGAATTGCTTGCTCAGGCGACGGCGGCAGGGATCCGAACCATCGCAGAAGCCATTAATTCACCGGGTGGCTCAGATGCCGTAAACCTGCGTGTTGCTGAGCAGTATATCAGCCAATTCGGTAACCTGGCCAAGACCAGTAATACCCTGATTCTGCCCTCAGATGTCGGTAATATTGCCAGTTTTGTGGGCACCGTCACCAAAGCCATGGACCAGATCAGCAAAAAACCGGACAGCGATGCTGAATAAGTCGCGGGCCCAGTCGGATTACTAACGTGTTTAAAGAGAAGCGATACGTTTGTGCGATTGGTCCAGGGAGGCGATCGTGTTCCGGGAAGGCAGGCTATTTCTGGAAGCGATAATTTGCTGGTGGACCCCGTTGAACCGGCTCTAGTTGGTTGTCAGGTGGGTGCACAGCGACAGGCAGCAGGCTTGTTGCTAACAGCGGGTTAAAAATCTCTCATGACACAGCAATCCCAGAACAAGGCTTATTTTTTCGCAGCACTGACCGTGCTGATGTGGTCTACCGTCGCGACGGCATTCAAATATACGTTAGCATATGCCACCGTCTTACAAATGTTAACCATTGCCAGTTGCAGTGCATTGCTGATGCTGTTGCTCATCGTGGTGTTGTTGGGGAAATTACCGCTGGTCTTGCCATCACTGAAACAATACTGGCGACTGTCGCTGATTGCGGGACTGCTCAATCCCTGCCTGTATTATTTGATTCTTTTTGAAGCTTATGATCGTCTGCCAGCTCAACTAGCCCAGCCAATCAATATGACCTGGGCTATTGTCTTGTCGGTCATGGCTGCCGTTGTGTTAAAACAGAAGATCAGGCGGCATGATTACCTGGCTGCCACTATCTGTTATGTGGGTGTGCTGCTGATTATCAGCCAGGGTGGTATGGATGGGTTTACTCGTGTGGACTGGTCCGGAATTGGTTTGGCGCTGCTGTCTACGCTTATCTGGGCCAGCTACTGGGTCCTGAATATGAAGGATAACCGAGACCCCGTGATTGCCATGCTGTTGAATTTTTTGATCGCAACGCCGCTGCTGATAACACTATGGGTGATTGCGCCCGGTGATTCGGTTGCGCTACCGGGTCTCCTTGGTGGAATTTATATCGGCATTTTTGAAATGTCGTTGGCGTTTCTTTGCTGGTCCATCGCATTGAAATCCACTGATAATGCGGCCACAGTCAGCAATCTGGTTTTCTTATCGCCGTTTTTATCGCTACAGATGATTCAACTGATACTGGGGGAGACCGTCTTTTTCACAACCTATGCTGGCCTGGTCGTTATCATTGCGGGCCTGCTTTACCAGCAAAGGGTTGCAGCCCGATTAAAGACAGGACTGGCCAGGTAAACAGGTGCCATTTGTGCTGAAGACTAAGATACAGTCAAGTAGATTAGGGTCCCTGCTGAATAGCGAATCTCAGTGTTACGTTAAGTTGATCAAGGCTTGGTTCCGCGCAGATGATGAGCTGTGAATCCCGCTTGAACTGTTCAAGGAAGCTGATTTGCCTACTAACACCTGCCCGAATAGGGGAGAAGACCAGCGGGGACTTTCAGTGCATTGCCGTGAGCCAGGGTTATCGCAGGGTAGGCATGCAGCAACCTGGAAATGAAGGAACCACTATCTTTTTCAGTTAACATAAAAATTCTGAATCAGGGCTTGAAAATGGTTCAAATAGCATTATGTAGTAGGTGTTGCAGAGGCCCAAGACTATGACCGATCAAAGTGAATTCATCCCTAAACAACTGAGTAAAGCGTTGGCCAGGCCCGATGAGGTCCTCCCCGAGGTGCTTCATCTGATTCCTTTGGGCTCTGGACCTTATTTCCCGGTGCTGGTGCAGCCGGTCGTTGTTGATGATAAGCCCTGGGGCGAGGCGATTAAGGAGGCAGTGGCCAGTCCACATAAGGTGGTAGGTCTAAGCTTTAGTCCGTCATCTGAGCCTGGAGAAACCGCCACCGCTGATGAGGTGCGGGAAATAGGCTGCGTTGCCAGAGTGCACAGGACGCATGAATCAGAGGGTAAGATTCAGTTCATCGCCCAGGGGATTCGAAGATTCAAAATTATTGAATGGCTTGATCGGGCACCGCCCTTTCTGGTTCGGGTAGAGTACCTCGAGCCCACGATTAACGAGGATGCGGACCAATTACGAGCTTATGCTATGTCGTTGATCAGCAGCATCAAGGAACTGGCTACCCTGAACCCGCTCTATACAGAGGAGCTTAAACACTACCTTAATTACTTCACGCCGAATGAGCCATCTGCATTAACGGACTTTGCGGCAGCGATTACCTCAGCTCAGCCAGAACAGTTGCAGGAGGTGCTGGAAACAGTGCCGCTGCTGGACCGTATGGAAAAAGTGTTGTTGCTGGTCGGTAAAGAGCTGGAGCTCGCCAGAATACAGGTGAAGATTACGCAACAGGTCCAGGAACAGGTGGATGATCAGCAACGCGAGTTTTTCCTGCGCCAGCAATTGAAAGCAATCCAACAGGAACTGGGTATTGCTAAAGATGACAAAGAATCGGATGTAGAGGTCTTTACCGAAAAACTCGCCAAATTACATTTGCCTGCCAAGGTGAGTGAGGTGGCGGACGCAGAATTGCAGAAACTGCAGGTGCTGGACCCGAGTGCGGCCGAATACGGCGTTACCCGGAACTATCTGGATTGGCTAAGCTCGGTACCCTGGGGCGTTTACTCTGATGATCAGTTGGATCTTGATCAGGCTCGAGGAGTGCTCAGTCGAGACCATGATGGCCTGGATGATGTCAAGGAACGGATTATTGAATTTCTTGCGGTGGGGGCTTATCGAGGCGAAATAGCCGGTTCAATTCTTTTATTCGTTGGCCCGCCAGGGGTTGGCAAGACCAGTATCGGCAAAAGCATCGCGAACGCTCTGGGCCGTCGGTTTTATCGTTTCAGCCTGGGTGGAATGCGTGATGAAGCAGAAATAAAAGGTCATCGCAGGACTTATATAGGCGCCATGCCTGGGAAGTTGGTTCAGGCGCTCAAAGAGGTCGAGGTTCAGAATCCAGTGATTATGCTGGACGAGATTGATAAAATTGGCGCTTCTTTTCAAGGTGATCCGGCTTCTGCACTGCTTGAGGTGTTGGACCCAGAGCAGAATGGGGAATTTCTCGATCACTATCTGGATCTACGCGTCGATCTATCTAAAGTCTTGTTTATTTGCACAGCGAATCAGCTCGATACCATCCCTGCACCCTTGTTGGACAGAATGGAAACGATTCGTCTGTCAGGTTATCTCACCGATGAAAAACTGCAGATTGCCCGGCATCATTTATGGCCACGGCAACTCCAGAAAGCCGGGCTGAAAGCGTCGCAATTGAAGATTACCGATGCAGCGATTCGATTGATTGTGGATGGCTATGCCCGGGAAGCGGGTGTCAGGGGATTGGATAAATTACTCGGCCGGATCGTGCGAAAATCGGTGGTCCGCCTGTTACAGGAGCAGCCGGGTGCCATTAATATATCTAAACCTGTGGTTGAGGCGCTACTGGGCGCCCCCATTTTTCGGAAACAACAGGTCCAGCGTGGCGTCGGCGTCATCAATGGTCTGGCCTGGACTGCGCTGGGCGGAACCACTCTGGCAATCGAGGCGCAAGCCGTTCATGCCGACGGGCGCGGCTTTAAACAGACCGGGCAGCTCGGCAATGTAATGCAGGAATCGGCCCAGATAGCCTACAGTTATGTGGCCGGGAATGCGGATCAGTTCGGTGCTGCCGCTGACTACTTTGAAAACACCCTGATCCATCTGCACGTGCCAGAAGGTGCCACGCCGAAGGATGGTCCCAGTGCCGGTATTACCATGGCAACTGCGCTGGTTTCCCTGGCCAGGCGGAAACGGATCAATCGGGATATGGCGATGACCGGTGAACTCACCCTGACGGGCAGGGTGCTTGCTGTTGGCGGAATCAGGGAAAAGATCATCGCCGCCAAACGCGCTGGCATCCGTGAATTGATTCTACCCCTGGAAAACCAGCGCGATTATGATGAAATGCCTGATTACCTTAAAACCGGGCTGAGTTTACATTTTGTTCGCAGTTTTGAAGACGTGATACCGATCTGTTTTGAATGAAGCGATAACCGGGTCTGATGCAGACAGCCGAAGTTTGTTATAGTGCCGCAGAGGAGGGCGACTATGTCAGAGCTGATTCAATCACTACAAAACCA
>CAZGCW010000154.1:0-9450 GCA_964524295.1 uncultured Pseudomonadales bacterium | reverse complement strand
TATCTACCCGACTGCAGACCAGAAATTTATAGTCCTTGGTGCGTCAGAGATCCACTTTGCCGAAAACCTTCTCGGCAGGCTTGGTAGACTGGATCTGCTACCCCTGTGTGAGCTGCCACCAGGTCCCGGTCAGGACCCAGTAAGAGATTTTTTTAACGACACGTTTCAAACTCAAAGCCAGGATTATTGGATCGAATGGTTTAACGACATAGATGTAGCCTTTGCGCCCGTGAATGACTTGCGTCAGGCGGTGGACGATGAGCAGATACGATACCGACAGATGATTGTCCTTGACGAATTCGGTCGGGAACATATCGGCATCCCAATGAAATTCCGCAATGAACCCGGTCGTATTAGGTTCGATGCGCCTCGGCTGGGACAGCATAATCGCGAGATTGCCAGGCAACTAGGTTATTCAGATGAAGAAATTAATGAGCTGCAAGATGAGGGCGTCTTTGAGTGAATGTGTGCTGGAGTGGGTCGTCGCAATTGAGTTAAGTGATTTGGAGGCAGAGTTGCCATAGCGATAGCTTGATAAACGAGTCCTGGTTGGTAGTGGAAAGGAAGTCATAAGTGCCAGCATGACGCGTTCAGGAAAGGTAAGCGACGGGCAGTAGCCGGACTCATGTAAAGATAGATCGGTGAGGTCAGCAACGGGCATGAAGTTATTTAAAGGAACGCTCCTTCTATGGTCCTTGTCCGTGTAAAATCGGTTGCAGTTCAATGTATTTCGGTAACTACGTGAATACTAGCGCTGTATTATCCGTTTTTAATCCAGGCCCGGTTGTTATCTCTTGAAGAAACGATTATTTTCCAGTTCTCTATTTCTTAGCTCAAAAAATTGGCGCTGGGCATTAGCCCTGATCGTTATTTTTTGCGGGTTTGTTGGTTTTCAGTCCGGTGTTGAAGTCAGTGAACGGAATCTCAGCGAAGTGGGTGTGGCTACCAAGCTCTATTACACGCTTGGCTTGTTCATTCTCGGTGGTATGGATATCGGGGTGCCCGTGTCCGGACCCTGGTGGGGGCAGATCCTGTTGTGGATAGGTTATTTCGGAGCGCCACTGCTGACTGGATCTACCATTGTCGATTGGCTACAGCGTTTCGTGATTGACCAGCAGCGTTGGCTAAAAAAAGTAAAAAACCACGTTATTCTGATCGGAACCCAAGAGTTGTCTTACAGTATTCTGGCGAAACTGCGGGAACATAGTCCTGAGGTCAGCATCGTTATAGTTGAGCGCGATATTACCCCATTGCAGGCCCAGGTATTCTCCGAACGTTTTAATGCCAAAGTGATTAGCGGTGACTTTACTAACCAGAACTTTTTGCCGACCTTGCGATTGGAATGGGCTCTACGCGTATTCATTGCCAGTGCAAGCGATTTTGATAACTTTGAGGCTGCCAGTAAAATTCTTGATCTACAGCCGGGACTGGAAGGTAAATTAGTGGTGCATTGTTCTCGGCTCAGGTTTATGCGCGCCATGAGGTTATCTGATGTCGTTAAAAAAACGATTGTCTTCAATAATTATCACCTTGCCGCAAAACAGCTTGTCAAAAGGCATATGCTGGGTCATTTCAGTGACACGAGGAAATTAGATACGGTCGTCATAGCGGGCTTCAAACGTTTTGGACAGACTGTTTTGGAGGAATTGCAACAGAGTGCTATTGGTGAAGTTTCAGACGTTGTAATCATTGATAGCGATGTGCAGCGCAGGATTCTAGTTACCAAGGAGCAGATTGAAATCAGCAGTGCTTTCCGGCTTCATTTGCTGGAGGGAGAAATCGATCATCCCCAGGTCTGGCAGCAGCTCAGCAGTATGATTAATCTGGAGTTAATGAGGCCGTTTCTGTTGTTAGCGACGCCTAAAGATGATGATAACCTGCGTACGGGTCTCTGGCTTAAGCGAAAATATCCTAGCGCCAAGGTTATGGTGCGCAGTGCCCAGACTTCTCATTTTTCAAAGCAGGTGTGCGAAGGTGCCGGTATAGAGGCCTTTGCTATGTCTGAAATTATTTATGATTCAATGCCGGATGAGTGGTTTTCTGACTAAGCCTTGGATAGACAGGGTGTGGATTAGTGCTATGTCGCCTGGAAACTAACGTCTGGATTGACGCTTTTTGGCAGTACCTTCCTTGATTCTAGGGATGAGTTCCTTGCCGTACTCAATGGCATCGTTAAAAGGATCAAAGCCCCTGATCAGGACGCCATCAACACCCAGGTGGTAATAGGCAATAATGGCATCAGCGACCTGTTCAGGGGTGCCGACCAGGGCAGTGGTATTGCCTGACCCCCTTGCAGCTGCGGCGATTGGTGTCCATAACCGTTCATCAAGGATGTCTCCTTGGGCAGAAAGGCGAAGCAGTCTTTTGGCAGTCTCAGCCTCGGGTGCTGTTGCCTGTGCTTTCACAGGTTTTACGGCAGTGAGGATGGTTTCCGCTTTCTGCCAGGCCGCTGATTCAGTTGGGGCAATAATGGGGCGGAAGGATAGCTGGTACTTCGGTTGTCGCTGATGGGAAGCGGCCAACTCATTAATGCTGATCATAAGCTGGCTTATATTTGCCCTGGACTCTCCGAACAGCGCATAAACATCAGCGTGTCTGGCACCGACCGCCAGAGCTGCAGTGGAAATACCGCCGAAGTAGATGGGTACATGGGGGGATTGAAATGGGTGTACTTCCGAATAAGCTTTTTCGAATTGGTAATAGTCACCCGAATGATCGAAAGGCTGCTGGCTTAACCAGACTTTCTTTAGGACCTCAATGTATTCATCGGTTCGCGCATAGCGTTGGTCGTGATCAAGAAAATCACCATCTCTTCTCTGATCGAAATCGGATCCGCCGGTGATAATGTGTACGAGCAGCCTTCCTTTACTCAGGTGATCAAACGTGGCCATCTTTCGGGCAGCTAACGTGGGTGCGATAAAGCCGGGACGATGCGCGACCAGAAACCTGAGTTTGTCAGTATGAGCCGCACAGAAACTCGCCACCTGAAATCCTTCGGCAGAAGCTGAGCTGTAGCCAATCAGCGCGGCATCGAATCCAGCAGATTCATGGGCCTGAGCAAACTGGACTAGATAATCTGCGTCAATACCACCGCCGATGATATGAACGCTAGATCCTGCTGATGGTGCTACGCCGAGCATACCTAGAACATGCATCGTCATCGGTCCTGTGCCTCTGTAAGTACTGTGATTAATGAAAACTGCGCGCTGTTCTCGAGTTATAACAATTTGGGTCCCAAAAGTTAAGGTACCACAGGAGGCAAATCGGTCCAGTGCACTGTCTGAGCCGAGCGTGGTTAAGCACTACGCCACACGGATTCGATGCTGGACAGGCGAGTCATTGGTTTCGGCAGGTCGAGTCGTTAACCCCGGTGATCTGGTTTGTTTTGGGATGATTTGCAGCAGGCCTTAATTCGCTGAGATTGGCTGGGTCAATCTGGTTTATGCAGGATGAACTGTGTTAGGTTATTGGTACTATATGTCGAAAAGAGTCAGTTTGAAAACAACCAGGCGTGACCTGCTGAGGGTATTTTCAACCGGTGTGACTGCGGTGGCGGTCGGCGCGCCGATACTGGGCTGTTCTAAACCGGGTAGTGCACTCAATCGAGAAAGAAAAACGTCGAAACCAGGAATGGCCCGCATGACCGATCAACCCCTTCATTACAAGACTTTATCCGAAGTCGCGACTCTCATTGCCCAGGGTGATCTAGATTCAGTTGATGTCACGGAGGCAATGCTAGTGCGAATAGATCAGCTTCAACCTCGCTTACACGCCTATGTTTCTGTGATGAGGGAGCAGGCTATGGCAGCAGCAGCCAGGGCTGATACCCAAAGGAGCCAGGGATTAGCACTCGGGCCGCTGCATGGGGTCCCCATTGCGGTAAAGGATCTCTGTCATAAAGCGGGTTGGGTTACGACCGGCGGGCATAGTTTTCGTAAAGACGCTATAGCAGAATCTGATGCCACCGTGGTAGCCAGACTGGAGGCAGCGGGGGCCATATTGATAGGGAAATTGGCGACTACTGAAGGTGCCATGGTTGGGTATCATCGGGATTTTGAAGTGCCAAGAAATCCTTGGGGTGACCTGGATCGCTGGCCGGGTGTCTCATCTGGCGGCTCGGGTGTGGCGACAGCAGCTGGGTTGTGTTTTGCCTCTCTGGGAACGGACACGGGTGGCTCTATTCGATTTCCATCTGCCGTGAATGGGATTGTTGGTTTAAAACCAACCTGGGGAAGGGTCAGCCGGCATGGGGTGCTTGATCTGGCGCCCACTTTGGATCATGTTGGCCCGATGACCCGCAGTGTTCGTGATGCAGCAAGAGTCCTTGGGGTCATTGCTGGGCATGATATCGCTGACCCGACCACGCTGGACGGGGCGGTCCCCGATTATGAAGCTGAAATGGTAAAAGGCGTGTCTGGCTTGAAAATAGGCTGGGATGAAGCCTTTGCCACTGCCGATGTTGAGGACCATGTCGCAAAAGCAGTCACTCAGGCGGTGTCGCTCCTGGCGGATTTAGGTGCTCAAATCATTGATATTAAGGTACCGGAATTGACTGAAGATGAGTTGGCAGCCTGGGGCGTTATCGCCGCATCGGAGGCAGCTGCCGTTCATGAGGCTACCTTCCCGTCGCAGGCGGACGCTTATGGCGCCTATTTCCGCCAATTTTTGCAGCAGGGGCGGGATACCAGCTCAATCGATCTAGCCAAAGCCGTATTTGCCCGCAGGCGGGCAGTTGGACGCATGGCACCCGTTTTTAAGGGGATTGATGTCCTGGCTTGCCCAACCCTGGCCAGTGAGTCGTTTCGTTATAGTCCAGAAGGTGCCTATGGAGGTCTGGATACGGACAAGGGGACGATCGGTGGGGTGCCTCTGAGCTGGTTTCCTCGCAGCGCGCGGTTTGTCACTGTTTGGGATTATAATGGTTATCCTACCTTGTCAATACCTTGTGGTTTCTCCCCGGATCAGATTCCGCTAAGTCTAGAGTTAATCTCCCAGCCACTGAATGAGGCTTTGTTGCTGAGAGCGGGCCATTCATTTGAGCTCGCTTCAGCGTTCTCATCGCACCATCCGCAGATAGGTTAGCGGAGGCTGGAATGAGTGAAAGGCGGGGAATGCGAGGCGATTATGACACAGAGGTTGAAATCGTTTGACAAGGGAATCTGTTTTAAACGCGGTTAGTTTACGCTATTAACTGGTTCGGAATGAAATTCTCTCTTTAAACTGTCGGTAGGGTAATCATTCTTAGGAGGATAAAATGCTTTTAGATCTGAATGACTCGGGATTGCTTCGTCAGCAGGCTCTGATCAATGGTGCCTGGTGTGATGCTGATGATCGCCAGACTCTGGATGTGATTAATCCTTCCAATGGCCAGGTCATTGCGGCGGTTGCTCGATGCGGAACCCTTGAGACTCGTAACGCAATTGCTGCCGCAGAAGCGGCGCAGATAACCTGGAAACAATACTCGGCTAAACAAAGAGGGGATTGTTTGCGCCGCTGGTTTGAATCCATGCTCGAGAACATTGATGACCTGGCAATGATTTTAACAGCTGAACAGGGGAAACCGCTGGCTGAAGCGAAAGGCGAAATCGCTTATGGTGCAGGTTATCTTGAGTGGTTTGCTGAAGAGTCCAAACGCATCTATGGTGATACGATTGCGGCGCCAGATAGTGATAAGCGAATTGTTTGCATAAAGCAGCCTGTGGGGGTGGTTGCTTGTATAACGCCCTGGAATTTCCCCAATGCCATGTTAACGCGCAAGCTGGCTCCGGCATTGGCAGCAGGTTGTACCGTGGTATGCAAGCCCGCCAATGCGACGCCACTATCTGCCTATGCGATCGCTGAGTTAGCCTGCAGGGTGGGTATCCCTGATGGGGTGATCAATATTCTTACTGGGGTCACCTCTGAAATTGGCGCTGAAATGACCTCTAATCCAAAAGTCAGGAAGGTGAGTTTCACGGGATCAACAGAAGTGGGTAAACAGCTAATTGAGCAGTGTGCTGCTACGGTGAAGCGTACTTCCATGGAGTTAGGCGGCAATGCGCCTTTCATCGTGTTTGATGATGCAGACCTTGAAGCCGCAGTTAATGGGGCTGTTTTAAGCAAATTTCGCAATGCGGGCCAGACCTGCGTCTGTACTAATCGGTTGCTGGTACAGGAAACAGTCTATGATGAGTTTGTGCATCTGTTTCAAAAGGCGGTAGCCGACTTGACCGTGGGTGATGGATTCGACGAAGGCGTCAGTGTGGGGCCGCTCATTGATGCGGGTGCGGCTGAAGACGTAAGGAGCTTCATTGATGATGCCATTGCCAAAGGTGCCACCTCAATTACGGATCAAACAGTTACCGAGGGGATGGCAGAGACCTTCATCGCGCCGGTTATTCTGACCGGTGCTACGCCGGATATGCGCGTATTCTCGGATGAAATATTTGGTCCCGTCGCGCCTGTGTTCAGTTTCAAAGATGAAAGGCAGGCCATTGAATTGGCAAATGATACCTCGGTAGGCCTGGCCTGCTATTTTTACACCCGCGATATCGGTCGTATTTGGCGAGTGGCGGAAGCGCTTGAATACGGGATTGTCGGCATTAATGAGGGAATTATCTCGAACCCGATGGCACCGTTTGGAGGAGTCAAGGAGTCTGGTCAGGGGCGTGAAGGTTCCAAGTATGGTTTGGATGATTATCTTGAAATTAAGTATATGTGTATGGGGGGTATTGATTCATAGACGATTTGCTTTCTTGCTGCTATAAAAAGACCGACACATCGGTAGAATTTGCGGATGGTTGGCAAGGCGATGGCTTATAACACCCTGGACGGGTCGTCTCACCCTGTGCCGTCCCGGTGTGGCCATCGCTGGAAGTGTTGGACTCGCATCGGCGGGCGAAAGCCGCACTGGAGCACACCTAAACCTATCCAGCAGGCGGGGTTAAGTTGTCACCACGAGGCAGGAGACAGGGTTCAGGAGGTGGGGCCTGGACGATATCGGCAGTTCGACCGGATAAACATGACATTGCTGTTGACCCCGATCAGGTTACTTTCCAGGATATTTAGACTGCCTTGCACCTTGGCTATTTCTTCAGCAACGCCACTGATCTGCAACTCAACCGTCGGTAATCTGCTGGTAAACGAATCAAGATCTGCCTGGCTTTCGGTAAACGCTTCATGATGCTGTTGCACAAGCTGTTCCAGGTTCAGAATCCTGCTATAAACATCATTGGCGTGATTAGACTGCGACTCAGGATTACGGGTAGCGGCGTAGGCAGAAGCGATGGTTCTGGTGTTGAGTCCATCGTTGACTAGGTAGCCAGCCAAGAAAACGGTTAATAGCAATAGTTTATTCATAATTTTCTCCAGGGCATGTCATCAGTTTAGATAGTGCAGGTGCCGGACTGCACTAGCTTGCCATTCATTCAAGGGTATTAGTGTTGCACTATGAAAGTCGAGATGCCAATGAGCGTGGATTGAAAGCTTAGTTTGGGTTCCATAGGCTCCCTTTGCAGGTGCGGCAGGGGTTTCGGTTTGTTGAAAAGAAGTCATAGAAGAGTGCTTTTTAATACAGGCAAGATTATGCTGGGATAGAAGCTAAGAATACAAACTAAAGTAAGTGCTTAGGAGAAGAAGATGCTGAGTCTATCGATACCGGAACATGTTGAACCTATCAGGCAGAAAGTGCTGTCCTTTATTGAGCAGGAAGTCTATCCCATTGAAAGTGAGTTGCTCGAAGACAAGGTCAGTTCGCGTCGTGGCCAATTGATGAAAGACCTGATGCAGAAAGCCAAAGATGCAGGATTATGGGCGCTGGGTCACCCTGAGGAAATTGGTGGCGGTGGGCTGCCTTTTATGGACTATGTGTTTGTTAATGAAGTTGTTGGGCGTTCTGAGATCGCGACGGTGGCGCTTGGAACCCATTCCCTTCAGGATTCCATCATGCTTCATCGTTATGCCAACGATGATTGGCGTGACAAGTATCTTAAGCCATTGGTTGATGGCGAGGTGTTCCCGAGTTTTGGTATGACTGAGCCGGAAGTTGCCAGTTCGGATCCAACCCAATTGCAGACCAAAGCTGAGCTTGATGGAGATCAGTGGGTAATCAATGGCCGCAAATGGTTTACGTCGGGTGCAGGTAATGCCGCTTATACCACGGCAATGGTGCGAACTGAGCCTGAGGCACCGGACCACTCTGCTTTTTCCATGATCGTGGTCCCCACCGATACCCAAGGGTATAACATTATCCGTGACGTAAAAGTGATGGGGCAGGCCGATGGCCACTATGAGGTGGTCTATGACAATGTTCGTGTGCCTAAAGAGAATCTGCTAGGCCCCCGAGGTCAGGGTTTCAAGATAGCGCAGGATCGTCTGGGTCCAGGGAGGATATTCCATTGCATGCGCTGGCTGGGCCAGGCCCAGAGGGCGTTTGATCTTATGTGTAACAGAGCCAATAACCGCGTCGCATTTGGTAAGCCCTTGGGCCAGCATCAGCAGATCCAGAAGTTTATTTTCGATACTGCAGCAGAAATACAGGCATCCAGGTTACTGACTCTGCATGCGGCACAAAAGATCGATCAGGGGGACGAGGCGCGCATAGAAATTGGCTTAATTAAAGTATACGGGGCAACCATGTTACATAATGCCATCGACCGAGCCATCCAGGTGCATGGAGCCTTGGGTGTTACGGAGGATACCCCGCTTGAGCGGATGTATCGGCATGCTCGCTATGCCAGAATTTACGATGGTGCAGACGAGGTTCATGTCATGAATACGGCCAGGAGAATTTTGCGTACTTATGGCAGTGGTGCCACCTTTGATTTTGGCCTGCGGTAATGGGCCGGCTCGATCATAAGGTCTGCCTGATTACAGGTGGGGCAAGGGGCCAGGGTGCAGAGGAAGCCAGGTTGTTTCAGAAAGAAGGCGCAGAAGTGTGGCTGGGTGATGTACTTGACGATTTGGGGCAGCCATTGGCCGAGGAGTTAGGTGTTCACTATCGTCATCTTGATGTCACCGATGAAGGTGCCTGGCAGAACCTGATTGAAGAAATTATCAGCACTTCAGGTGGGATCCATGGTCTGGTTAATAATGCCGCTATATTCAGGGTAGGACGGTTAAAAACCACTTCAGTGGAGGACTTTCAAGCAGTCATGCAAGTGAATACATTGGGTGTTTTTCTGGGCATGAAGACGGTCGCCGAGCCCATGACGGAGTCCGGTGGTGGCGCTATCGTCAACATATCTTCAATGGCGGGCTTACGCGCATCGGTGGGTTCTTTTGCCTATGGCGCATCAAAATGGGCGGTTACGGGTATGAGTAAGACTGCCGCAGTGGAGCTGGCAAGAAAAGGTATTAGGGTGAACTCGATTCACCCTGGCCTGATCGAAACCCCCATGGTTGAAGATGTGCCGATTAATAAAGAAGGCATTATTCGCAGAACCCCACTGGGCCGAATTGCCCAGGCAGAGG
>CAZGCW010000153.1:0-9505 GCA_964524295.1 uncultured Pseudomonadales bacterium | reverse complement strand
GGGCAATCTGCCATTGAACTCTCACTTCTTCACTATAGGGCAGGACCTGTAATCCAAAAGCTTCATCGACCGGCAGAATCCTGGCCTTAGATAACCCGTTAAAACCCAAACCTGCGGCACCCAAAGACAAGGCAAATCCAGTCAAGATTATGGCGGCTATAACTTGTTTACTAAACAACATATTTTCTAAACAACCTATTCTCTAAACAACAGTGTTTGTTTGCCCATCATGGTCGCGCTAAAATCACATTATGAACCATAATGTCCGGTATCACAGCCTTCGCGTAAATTATTTCACCGTACTTCCGCTGCTTGCCTTTTTCCTTGGCGGCTGTCAGATGCTTGAACCGGCATCCGTCAATAAGCCAATACAAATCAGTGAAGCAGAACAAGACAGAGATGAAACGACCCGGCGGGAGGACGAAGCCCGTCTCCGAACCATCAACATGCACTTAACCCTGGCTGAACTCGCGGTACAGGAGCAAAGGCTCACCACCCCTTCCCAGGGTAGTGCTTTGCACCATTATAAAGCGGTTCTGCTTTTACAAAACAATCACCCTGACGCAATCAAAGGAATGAGCCATATCATCGATCAATATCTGAGCTGGGCGCTAACGCACATCGAGGATGACCAATACAGTGCCGCCAGGCGGCTTCTAGACAGGGCTTATCTGGTTGACCCGCTGGCGCCAGAAGTTGCCGCAATGGCAGAGCGACTGGAAATCAGCAGACAAACAAAAACTGAAATCATCGTGTTACCGAATTGGATTTTAAGTGAGCAAGCTGAAGTGGAAACAGAAACACCGTCTCCGGCACATGTCATAGCCTATTTTCAAGATATTGCTGCGGAAATTCAGATGAAACAAGCGACCATTACACTCTATTCGCAACATGATGCTGAGGGTCGATGGCTGTATCGGCACATCAACCAGCATTCGAAAATTCGAGTTCGTGCCATTCTGAAAAAAGACGCACCCAGCCGGATCGAACTGCACTATCAACCGCAAAACCAACCCGAAAACGAAACACTGCTGCAACAGAAGCAAGAATCCGGACCGACACGATGAACAATAAACTAAAAGATTTAGTGGACGAAAACCGCGATAAAATAGAAACCATGCGCTTTAACCGCCTTGGTAGAGTGATGGTAATGTCTATTACGGTTATCACGCTGCTCTGCGCCGCGCTCGCCTTCTATTGGGATTCAGAGCCCGGACTATTTGACGTGAAAAAAAATCAGACTGACCTGCTGGTGAACGTCACCCGGCAACCCATCACAGGTAGCGCCACGATAACCACCCTGATCACCATGGCTGATATCATGCTGCATAAACCTGGGGGTTATCTCAGTAATGACATCGCGCCCCCGGGTATTTTTATGGATAACATACCTAACTGGGAATTGGGTGTGTTGGTGCAGATAAGAGATATGGCCAGGACGCTCAGAAATAACCTCAGCCGATCCCAATCTCAATCACAGGAAGATGTGAGCCTGGTAACCGCGGAAAATCAGTTTTATTTCGATAATGAAAAATGGGTTTTCCCTGAATCAGAAGCCGAGTATCAAAAAGGAATCGAAGCCTTAGCCGATTATTTACAGCGACTGGGCGATGAACAACAATCAGCAGCCCAATTCTATGCCCGGGCTGACAATCTCAGAATCTGGCTGTCTGAAGTAGAGACTCGCCTAGGCAATATCTCACAGAAACTCAGTGCCAGCGTTGGCAAACGCCAACTCGATACCGCTTTAGCAGGCGACAGCGCAGCCAACCAATCAACCCTGACAGAAAAAGAACTCGAATTGAAAACACCTTGGACTGAACTGGACGATGTGTTTTACGAAGCCAGGGGCACCACCTGGGCTCTAATCCATCTATTAGGCGCTGTCGAATTAGATTTCGCCGATGTTCTCGAAAAAAAGAATGCAACCGTGAGCCTCCAGCAAATAATAAGAGAACTGGAGCCAACTCAAGATCCCTTATGGAGCCCGGTAATCCTTAATGGCAGTGGTCTCGGTATATTAGCCAACCATTCACTGGTAATGGCCTCTCATGTATCAAGAGCGAATGCGGCGTTAATTGATTTAAGACGCCTTTTGGAACAAGGATAGGCAAACCTAAGCGAATTTGTAGTGAAAATCTGCGCCCAGGAGTTTCCTAATGGCCAACAATTTTGTACCATTGGGCCCCTTCGCAATAGCGTTGACTAATAACAATTAAACAACCCATTTGAGAGTGCTTATGACTTTTGCTAACGAAATACCACCTATATTCGGTGGCCTCGGCCTGATCTGTGCCTTCATCATCTATCTGATGATGACCAAATACTCAGAAGGTGACGAAAAAATCAGAAAAATTGCTGAAGCAATTCACCAAGGAGCGATGGTATTCATGCATCGAGAATACCGCATGCTACTGCTGTTTGCTGCACCGCTTTTTGTATTGCTGTTTTATTTTCTGGGTTGGCAGACTGCCCTTTCTTTTGCCGTAGGCGCCATGTCTTCCGCCCTGGCAGGATACCTGGGAATGTTCTCGGCCACCAAAGCAAATATCCGTACCACCACAGCGGCTCAAAACCAGGGCCAGGCCGGTGCTTTAACGGTCGCGTTCTACGGCGGCTCCATCATGGGCCTCTGTGTTGCGTCATTGGGCTTATTAGGCTTAGGTTTCCTATACTGGTATTTCGGCGGTGACCCAAAGACTGCCCATGCAATTCATGGCTTTGGCATGGGTGCTTCAAGTGTGGCTCTGTTTTCCAGAGTAGGTGGTGGTATTTACACTAAGAGTGCGGACGTTGGCGCAGACTTGGTCGGTAAGGTCGAAGCAGGGATACCAGAAGATGACCCCCGAAATCCCGGCGTGATCGCAGATAATGTAGGTGACAATGTGGGCGATGTAGCCGGAATGGGATCTGATATTTTTGAATCCTACTGTGGCGCCATGATCGCCAGCATTGCCATTGCCTCTACCCTGGCCATGAGTGAAGTCACTCGTCTGACCACACTGGATTTCTCCGCCGGACAGGCAGCGCTGATGGCTCTGCCACTGGCTCTGGCTTCACTGGGACTGATCTGTTCCATTATCGGAATTGTGACTGTCCGCATTCTTTCAGCAAAAGCGCCAGAATTTGCCTTACGTATGGGCCATCAACTATCGGCCTTGGTCCTGATTGCCGGAGCCTATCAATTATGCGCAACGCTCGGCGTTGGCAGCAATGTCTGGTGGGCTCTGGTGGTGGGTACTGCGGGCGGCGTACTCATTGGATTGGTAACAGAGTACTATACAGCAGGTAAACCCATCGTACGAATCGCTGAATCCGGCCAGACAGGCACAGCTACGGTCATGATCACCGGATTGGCCGTCGGCATGCAATCGGTTGTCATCCCGATTCTGGCCATCGCGGCTATCATTTTCGCATCAACCGAATTCGCCGGGCTTTACGGCGTTGGCATTGCTGCCGTTGGTATGCTGGCGACAGTCGGGATGACGATGGCCCTTGATGCCTACGGCCCCGTCGCTGACAACGCCGGCGGTATCGCTGAAATGGGCGGACTGGGTGAAGAAGTCAGGGAAATTACCGATGGACTCGATGAAGTCGGTAATACTACCGCAGCCATTGGCAAGGGCTTCGCCATTGGTGCGGCTGCCCTGGCAGCGTTGGCTATCATAGCCGCATTTGTTGAAACCATGGGCCATTCTAATTCCAGTTTTGCCCTTGAACTATCTAACCCGAAAGTTCTGGTCGGTATTTTCATTGGCGGCGTTCTACCCTTCCTGATTGCTTCGATTACCATGACGGCGGTGGGTGATGCTGCTATGGAAATGATCGAGGAAATACGCCGACAATTTCGCGAAATAAAAGGCCTTATGGAAGGAACAGCTGATCCTGATCACGCCAAATGCATTGATATAGCAACGCAGGCAGCCCTTAAGAAAATGATTCTTCCGGGTGTCATCGCCGTTTCCAGCCCACCCCTGGTTGGCTTTATTCTCGGTGCCGAGAGTCTCGGTGGTATGCTTGCGGGCGCTCTGCTGGGCTGTGTTCTGATGGCCTTGATGATGGCGAATGCTGGCGGAGCCTGGGACAATGCAAAAAAGCATGTTGAAAAAGGTAACCTCGGTGGTAAAGGTTCAGATGTACATGCAGCTGTTGTCGTTGGTGACACCGTGGGAGACCCATTCAAGGATACTTCCGGTCCAGCCATGAACATCCTGATCAATGTAATGGCTATTGTCAGCTTGGTTATTGCCCCCTTGCTATAAGGTGTAAACCATGTTCCATTAAAAAGCGGGCCTTTGCCCGCTTTTTTTTCGCCCATCTAAAGGAGACCGCATGAGTCGCTATCAACCCACACATTACGATGACCTCAGCGAAGGTCGTCAGGAACTGTTCAAATCAATTGCAACATCCAGATCACTGCGCGGCGAGGGAACCTTGGGTGGCCCCTTCGACCCGTGGCTTGAATCCGAAGAAATGGCCAGGCGTCTCGTTGGTATGGGCGATTTTTTTCGCTTTCGAACCTCGGTCGATAGACGCTACATCGAACTTGTTATCCTCGTAACCGGCCAGTTCTGGCAGGCCCAGTTTGAATGGTTCGCCCATGAACCCATGGCAAGAAAAGCCGGTGTATCCGAATCAACCATCAGCGCAGTTAAGTCGGGCACCAAACCGGAATTTGAAGATCAAGGCGAAGCGATCGCCTACGCAATTGCCAATGAGATAAATCAACATCATGAACTCAGTGAAGACACCTACCATGGCGCCTGCGCGTACTTCGGCCGACAGGGCCTCTCTGAACTACTCGGCCTGAGCGGTTTCTATACAACCGTATCAATGACGTTAAATGCGTTCAAAATACCCTTGCCGGACGGATTTGAATATCCCTTTACGCAGCGCTAGCGGCGAGAAGATGCAAAGGCCTCGAGTTTTTTTGCCACTAATTGATTAGTTAACTCGGCATACTGGGGCAGACCGTCGCTATAGGCAGGATAATCTTCGCCTTGAATTAAAGGCAGGAGGTAGGATCTGCAGGCTTTTGTAATGCCCCAACCGTCTCTTGAAATAAAGCTTCTTGGCATCTTTTTCTCAACATTAGCCACTTTACTAAGCGGAACCGAGCCAACTGTCCAAGTATAGGGGTCCGTACTTTCCCGCTTAATCGTGGCCATTACCTCATTTTTCCCCGCCAGGGCCAATTCAACGGCAGCCTGACCAACAGCGTAGGCCTGACTCACATCGGTTGCCGATGCGATATGTCGGGCTGCCCTCTGAAGATAGTCCGATACGGCCCAATGGCATTTGTAACCCAGGCTTTGAGTGATCATGTCTACTAATTTCGGCGCGACTCCGCCTAACTGACTATGCCCAAACGCATCTTTTACCGACGCCTCGGCAACAAATCCGCCATCCTGGTATTGAACGCCTTCCGAGGCGACGATTACGCAATACCCGTGACACTTAACGCTGCGCTCAACTTGCTGACTGAATTTGGCAGGATCCAATGGCACTTCTGGAAACAGTATCATATGCGGCGGAGCAGATCGCTTTGTGCGAGCCAGAGCAGACGCCGCCGCTATCCAGCCCGCATGCCTGCCCATGACTTCCAATACGAAGACTTTAGTTGAAGATGCTGCCATGGAGGCAACATCCAGGGCGGCTTCTCTAGTAGAAATCGCAACGTACTTAGCGACCGAACCAAAGCCCGGGCAGGTATCTGTATAGGGTAAATCGTTATCGATTGTTTTCGGTATCCCAATACAGGTAACTGGATAGCCTTGCTGGCGACTAAACAAAGCCACTTTATGGGCGGTATCCTGTGAATCACCACCACCATTATAAAAAAAATAGCCTATATCATGCGCCTTAAAAACCTCCAGTATCCGCCGGTATTCCAGTATATTGCCGTCGATGGAAGGCAATTTGTATCGGCAGGACCCAAACGCACCGCCAGGCGTATACTTTAACGCGCGAATGGTGGCCGGAGATTCTTTTGAAGTATCGATTAATTCCTCTTCGAGCGCCCCTAAAATGCCATTCTTACCCGCATAAACCCGACCTAACCGTGCTGATTGATGCGCCGTTTCAATCACACCACAGGCAGACGCATTAATGACTGCTGTGACACCACCGGACTGGGCGTAGAAAATATTCTGTTTAGCGTGCATAGCGGATCCTAATATGGATTAGCTCGAATCAATCCATACTGATTGATCCCAGAAAAATCCCTAATTATACCGATAATAGACGATCAGAATATCTTGTCTTATTCACTTCGGGTCTTGAATACCAGAAAACAGGGGTTACATAGGGAGTATTGGCAAAATTACAACTTAAAACTTGGAGACATGACTATGACTTATTCACACTTTTACCCGTTCTCTTTTGTCCCTGTCCGGCAACGACGAACCGACTTTGAACCGGGTTCATTGCTATCCGACCTGCTCAGATTGGGTGACGCTTTACCAAGCCTGGAAAAACTGCCCGGCGAATTAGTAAAAGCGCCCACCTCGCAGACCACGCTAGCGTTAAAATCTTTGAAGCCGAAAGTCGACTTGATCGAATCGGAAAAGTGTTACCTGCTCAGACTGGAACTCGCGGGTATCGACCCGGACACCGTATCGATCACATTGGATCGATCTACCCTTTCCGTATCGGTTGAACGACCCGAGTACACACTCCTGGAAGGCCAGAGTCAGGTAAGATCAGAGATTCAGCCGTACCTTTACGCTCGTGACTTTGAACTTCCCGAAGATGCAGAAGCTTCCGACATCAAAGCATCAGCAAAAAATGGGATTCTGGAACTACAAATCTCCAGAAAAACACCGACCCCACCCAAAATGATCAAAGTAAAGCAACGTTGATTATTGGCTTACCCGCGGCGGTGTTAACACCGCCGCTTTTTTTCACCGACACCCTGCACGTTTTGAAACAGGTTGAATCACGACCACTTCTCGACAATCGGGATACGTCGGCCAATTCCGAAAGCAACCTTCGATACTTTTGTTCCTGGACAGGTCTGCCTGCGCTTGTACTCCATTCGGCCAATCAGACTGACCATTCGCTGATAGGCCGCTGGTGCCGCATCTTCTTCTAGCCAACTCAGCAGATAATCCGGTTCTGAAGAAATCGACTGCTGGCATTTGATCGCCTCTAGCACCCAGTCACGAAACGCAGAGAACCGATTCACATAATCCTCGATATATGCCTGCACCAGAGGATCAAGCACCGCATAAGGCAACAGCGATTGCTCATCCATTTGCCCCTCCGCCAATTCAGCACTGGGTGGCTTTTCCCAGATATTACTTGGAATTCGATCGCTCACCCTTGCCAGGGCAAAAACTTCCCGCTTGTAAAGATCCTTGATCGGCGCAAAACTAAAATTCATATCAAAATGGGTATAGTATCCACAGGCTGACTCTGTCTTATTCCCTGTGGACAGCGGCATAGCGCCATACGCATTGGAAAAATGCATCACATACAAATCCCGCAGTCTGGCCTGCATATTTTGATCAGCGATCTCATTGTAACGCTGTGCCAAAACAATCTGACTAACCAGGTTCTCACTGTCTTCATGCCGTTGGAATTGGTTATTTAACCTGTCAATGACCGCTTGATGCTCAATGGGCACTTCATAATCCCAACACCCTAACTGTTGATGCAACTGGACTGCATCTGTACGGGCATGCTCAGAACTAAATATAGAGGGCATACGAATACCATGGACCTTTTCGGCACCAATTGCATCACACGCCAATTGACCCACCAAAGCGCTGTCTACGCCGCCACTACTGGCAAAAACCAACTGGGAGAAACCCGACTTCAACACATAATCCCTGAGTCCGAGCTTTAACATATCGTAGAGCGTTAAGGATTGTTTTTGCCTGAATACACCAGAAGTGCGATTTTCAATAGCCGTGCTGGTTTCTCTAGCGCTTCCCTCACCCGAACGAGAGGCGATCTCAACGACCGCAAATTCATCCTGATGTAACTGACTGGAAACAAAAAGTAACTCTCCCGCTTGCATCACGAAGCTCTGTCCATCAAAAACCAACTCATCCTGCCCACCCCATTGATTGACATACACGACCGTCATGTTTTGGGCGGTTGAGGCGATCGCCTCCAGGCGATGCTGACATTTGTCATGAATATAGGGTGAACTATTCAGGGCAAATATAAGGTCGACACCTTGCTGCCTATAAATCTCCAATGGATTCTTATCATAGGTATAGTCATCCTGACCCTTGTCATTCCACACATCCTCACATATTGCGATGCCCACCATACGATTGCCAATCTCAAATGTTGTCGTCGTATCACCGGGTTGAAAATATCGAAGCTCATCAAAAACATCATAAAAAGGCAGCAGCATCTTGTTATAGCTCGTCAACAGTTGGCCATTTCTAATAACTGCGGCTGAATTAAAGTAGGGTTTCCCGGACGCTTTATTAGCTTGAATGTAACCAACCAGAATATGCAGTTGAGGTGCATCAATACGCTTTGAAAATGAAACCAATTCTTGCAGCGCCGCGAGGTTACTATCGACATAACCACTGCTATAAATTAAATCCTGGCTGAGATAACCCGGTATTGATAACTCAGGAAAAATAATGGCATCACAAACTGCTTCCCTGGCTTGCAATATGCCCTGTTTTATTCGTTCGACATTTCCTGAGAAATCGCCCGGTGTCGTATTAATCTGTCCGAGACATACTCGCATTAACGATCCTGTATCATTTAATCTCTGACGATATAAAGCAGATAAACCGCACCCAGTAACACCAGGCAGGCAAACACCTGATGGGCCAGCGCCAGATAAAGAGGAACATAATTGATTAGGGTGAGAACCCCTAGCAAAAACTGCATTACAACCAAGCCAAGAACCCATGCTACTGCCTGGTTCACACGGTGTGACCGGGTCTGAGACAAGGCAACAAAAAAGACCGCGCTAATACTCAGAAGCACCATAAACCCTAACCATCGATGAATAAACTGAACCATGGCTCCGTTTTCAAAGAAATTGACCCAAAAGGGCGTAATGGTTGTTGCTGCGTCGGCCAGCAATTGCTGTCCCATTAAAGGATAGGTATTAAATCCAAGGCCGGCACGCAGTCCGGCTGTAAAAGCACCGTAGATGATCTGTAAGCTAAGAAGAATGACAAAACCTGTGATCAAATTTTTCAACAGCGGTGCAATCTTTTCCCTACCTGTTGAACTCAGATCAAGAATCAGCCAGAAAAGATAGCACAGTATCAACATAGCCAGGGAAAGATGGGCCGCTAACCGATAGTGACTGACCCTGGGAACATCAACCAACCCGCTTTTTACCATGTACCAGCCCATCAACCCCTGGGATCCCCCTAAAACTAGAGCACCGACCAAGCGAGGTAAATACTTCCTCTCGACGCTTCGAGTCAACCAGAAAAACACAAAGGGAACAAAAAATATCAGGCCAATGAAGCGACCCAGCACGCGGTGACCATACTCCCAGTAAAAAATCCCCTTAAAT
>CAZGCW010000152.1:0-9611 GCA_964524295.1 uncultured Pseudomonadales bacterium | reverse complement strand
GCCCCAACCTACAAACCACCTAACCCCAGAGCAGAGTTAATCAATCGGCAGAGCAGAACCTATAACTCACCGATACAACAAGCCTGGTGGCCAGACACCCTGAAACCGACGTCTTCTGATTCCAGAAGAGATGAGCTTGGGGCAGATAATGCAGCCCTAGCATGGTTCAAATATCAGAGAAATCCCCGTGCCGGCCCTTTCCTTCTGCGAACCGGGTTGCGCCGGCCAGCGTTTCACCGGATTTTATGACCTGCCTGCCAAGCAAAGTCTCATTGGAAAGGGCATCATCAATCGACATACCCCATTGCTGATAGGAAGATAACCGATCATTACGCAGGCATAATTGCGGAAACTCAGATAGCTGTTGAGCCAGCGTTAGTGCCAATTCAAGCGTCTCTGAAGGTTCACACAGTCGGTTCGCTAAGCCCATGGATTGCGCCTCTTCGCCGCTCACCGGCCTACCGGTAAGTATCAAATCCAGGGCATGACTATGGCCCAGTAATCGACTCAGGCGAATAGTACCACCGTCAACCAAAGGAACACCCCAGCGTCTACAAAAAACGCCGAAGACAGCATCCCTGGCCGCCACCCGCAGGTCACACCAAGCTGCTAGTTCCAGACCACCGGCTACGGCATAGCCCTCAACTGCGGCAATGACTGGTTTTGAGAGCAGCATTCGAGTTGGACCAATCGGCCCATCGCCCTCCCGGCCAACCCGATTACCTTTACCCTGCGACACCGCTTTCAGATCAGCCCCCGCGCAGAAGGTACCTTCTGCACCGGTCAACACCGCCACTTTTTGCGAGCCGTCCGCGTCAAAGTCCCGAAAGGCATCAGCTAATAGCATTGCTGTTGGCCCGTCAATGGCATTTTTTAAGGCCGGCCGATTAATCGTAATGACGGTCACATTCTCTTTCTGTTCAACTATTAAATCTGAGCTTGTCATACAGGTAAATCCTCTGTTGGCTACAATTCCTTCTTGTAACACTTTTGATGTTCGTTTGTGAATTCATCAAGCCAAGTTAATCCTGGCTCATTCATCTGCCCCACTAAAAGAATTGTTAATCCCTGTTGACAGTTTCCAGCATAAACCCTCAATATGAGCATGGATATCAAGGCAATAAGGAAATACACCCCTCATGACTTTATCCCTTACACGCCGCGAGGCATTATTTCGAAGCTCCCTTCTACTCGGTGCAGCAGCCATGCCCGGAAGTTTGTCTGCCGCACTCCACGCAAACGGATCAACCGAGTTAGCGAAACGCCCCGGATATATCATCCGAGCAGGAACAAACGAGAATCCCTATGGTATGTCTCGCGTTGCCCTCAATGCTGTTTACAATAATCTTGATAAATCAAGCCATTATAACTTTCGCGCACGGCAGGAATTACACGGCGTCATCGCAGACTTAAATGACCTACCAAAAGAGCAGGTCACCATCGGTTCTGGTTCTGGAGAAATTCTCGAGGTGGCCAGCTTAATTGCCAACTGGGACAGTGGGTCAGTGGTCACGCCCGATCCTACTTTTCAGCAGATTTTAAGGTATGCCAGTTCAATGGGCTCTGAGATCATCAGAGTACCTGTGCGTTCAGATATGAAGATTGATCTTGCCGCCATGAAACGGGCGATTCGGAAAGACACCCGACTCGTCTACATCGTCAACCCCAATAATCCCATTCCTTCTATTGTTGCCAAGAAAGAACTGGAAGAGTTTGTTCTCGAAGTGTCCCAAAAATGCATGGTGCTGGTTGATGAGGCCTATTATGAATTTGTCGAAGACCCGTCCTACAGCAGCATGATCGGCCTGGTTCGCGAGGGCCACAAGAATATTCTGGTTTCAAGAACCGCATCTAAAATCCATGGGATGGCCGGATTGAGAATTGGATTTGGTTTTGCTCACGCTGATCATATTAAAGAAATCGAAGCAAAAGGAACCGGTTCTCTGAATATTCTAGCCGTGACCGCAGCCACCGCGAGCTACCAGGACGACGAATTCCAGAACTTCACTCGCAGAAACTTGCGCAAATCAAAAGTCATGGTCGAAGACATGGTCAAAGAATTGGGATTAAAGACCACTCCGTCGCATGCCAATTTCGTATTTTTTGACACGGGTCGAGATCTGCGAACTGTAAACGAAAAACTACTCGAGAAAGGGATTAAGGTTGGCAGACCCTTCCCTCCCTTTAAGACCTGGTCCAGAGTCAGCATGGTGAAACCCGAAGACATGAGATATTACGTTCAAACCTACAAAGCGCTGTTCGGCTAATGCCGATTCACCCTTTATGATCATCAGGCATCTGCCGTGATCCCGCATAAGGTTCAAACAGTTCTCGAGGAAAACAACCTAGCCGCACTGGAATTCGCTCCCGGCAGCACGCCCTCTTCAGAGGCTGCTGCTAACCAGATTGGAGTTGAGGTTGGGCAAATAGCAAAATCCATGCTGCTCAAGGCCAAGACAGGTCGTTATTATCTGGCTGTTTGTCCCGGCGATCTGCGCATCTGCAACAAAAAGGCAAAGACCATAATCGGCAGTCGAGTACGTATGGCGCAGGCATCGGAGACCCTGCAGGTAACCGGTTTCAGGCCAGGCGGCGTCTGCCCTTTTGGTCTGGATAATCTAGAGATCCTGATCGATCAACGCCTGTCCGGGTACGCAACAATTTATCCAGCCGCGGGGAACGATGCTTCAGGCGTACCGATGACTTTTTCTCAATTGCAGGCAATCACAGGGGCAAAAATCGTTGATATCATGCTGGATAACAACCCAGAAGAGCCCCCTTTATAATTCAGAGAATGCCGACTCGGAATGACTCGCACCTCTGGCAATACCTTCAGGGCAAAAAGCGGCTTGTTAACCCGGTTTTGAATACGCGCTAAGCAAAACCATGGGCGATCACTCCTCATGTTAGCAAACAGTGGACCAAGACCACCCCTATCCAAAGCCATGCCCATGCCTAAACCAGCCCGTCAGTTCAATACCCTAGCGTCATTCCAGCCCCGGATTTCACTTTAAAGAAATCCCTTGCTGCCTGCCTATATAGGAAGAACTGTCCCTACCCATAAGCCCAAAGAAGGGTTCTCAGCGGGTTGATTGCAAACAAACAACTCGTATACGAGATGACCACAATAACGCCAGCAGGATGCTAAACGAAGCAGGACAAAAACAAACCTTTTATGTGTTAACGTAGGATCAGCCAAAACTTAATTCTGGTGACCTGATTTCATTTTAATTGAGACTAAAAAGAAAACAGCCCGGACGATAGGAGGTCAATGTGTCGTACGACTTAGTCATAAAGAATGGAACCATCATAGATGGTTCCGGCGGTGCCCGGTACCGCGGAGATATTGCTATTGAAGCGGGTAAAATCGCCAGAATAGGGCGAGTCAACGAAAAGGGTCATCAAACCATCGATGCCGAAGGACATATCGTTTCTCCCGGCTTCGTCGATGGGCACACGCACATGGATGCGCAGATTTTCTGGGACCCTATTGGCTCTTGCTCCTGCTATCACGGCGTCACCAGCGTCGTGATGGGAAACTGTGGGTTCACCCTTGCACCCTGCAAGCAAGAAGATGCTGATTTGGTTTTCCGTAATTTGGAGCGAGCCGAAGATCTCTCTCGCGACGCCATGCTAGAAGGCATAGATTGGACATGGGAAACCTTCCCGGAGTTTCTGGATACGGTCGACAATCTACCCAAAGGGATTAACTATGCTGGTTACATAGGCCATTCGGCGTTACGCACCTATACCATGGGTGAAAGGGCATTTAGCGAAGAATCCAATGAAGATGATATAAAGAAAATGCAGGCCCTGGTCAAAGAAGCCATGCACGCTGGCGCCATTGGTTTTTCTACCTCGCGTACCTTTAATCACACGACTGCCGACGATAAGCCCGTTGCCAGCCGCCTCGCCAACTGGCAAGAAGTTCGCGCCATTGTGAATGCGGTGGGCGAAACTGGCAAAGGTATATTCGAAATTGCCGGAGAAGCACCAGGACGTGACCCGGCTAGAATCCGCGAGTATCACGAGCGCTTGCGAGACCTTGCAGTAGAATCGGGTGTCACCCAGACCTGGGGTATGTTCAGTCTCAGCATTGCCCCGGATTTCTGGCGAGCCTACTTTGACCTGTTAGACGAGACCGCCCAGGAAGGCGGTCGAATGTTTGCTCAGGTTCATAGTCGGGCCCTGAACAACATACTGTCTTTCGAAAGTAACCTGCCTTTTGATAATTGGGAGTTGTGGCGTGAGATCCGGGCGCTGCCTCTGGCCGAGCAAAAAGCCAAACTAATGGACCCTTCAATCAAAGCCAGACTCGTCACCATCGCCAATCAAAAATACACCGGTCCGCGAATCGTAGGTGCTGAACTAAGGCCCCCAAACTGGGATCGCGTTTATGCCATGGACGATATGGTCTATGACAAACCTTCCATGGCAACACTCGCTGCTAGTAAAGGTATTGATCCAGTCGAGCTGATGATCGATATGGCAGTAGAAAGAAATATGAAGATGTTTTTCCGCACGCCTATCGCTAACGAAAACCAGGACGATGTTCTGGAGATGATCAAGCATCCACGCTCGGTGGTGACTTTTTCAGACTCAGGTGCGCATGTGTCACAAATCATGGACAGTTCACTGCAGACTCACCTGCTCAGCTACTGGGTACGCGAAAAACAAGCCTTGACACTGGAGGACGCAGTACGGCAAATCACCTATAACACTGCCACGATGTGGGGTTTGCACGACCGTGGCCTGCTTCGCGAGGGTATGGCTGCCGATGTAGTGGTTTTTGATCCGGATACCATAGGCCCGCAGATGCCGGAAGTAGTCCACGACCTTCCAGCCGGCGCCACTCGCCTCAAGCAAACGGCTGACGGGGTCCTCAATACGGTTGTCAATGGCGAGATTCTGCTGACCAACAACGAATACAGTGGCGCGACTCCCGGACGTTTACTACGGAGTTGACTGTTGAATACAGCGTCAATGGCGATCAGACTCTGCGCTGAAAGGGCGCCATTCAGACTACACAGCGGGCATACCCCGGTGACTTAGAACGATATACGCGGACGCTTGAGTCTAAAAAACAATCAATTTTCTGGGTCCAAAGTGGATATACTATACTCCATGTACCGACCACGAATTCATATCCTGGTTTTAGTTGCACTCGTATTTTCATCGAGTCAGATCGCGGCCAAGCCACTCTTGGCCAGCGAAATAGCGCCACCGCACAGCAACATGCAATCCCATGCTGATCACGCTAGTGCTGATCTGTCTGGACCAGCTCACCAAGATGATTGCTGCGATGACTTTGGCGATCGACTGAGTGACAAAGAGCGACTGATTCATCAATGCGATGAGCCCTGCTATTGCACAGCCAACAGCTGTGCCGAAACTCAAATTTATGCTGCCCTCTCCCACATCATTTCCCCGTTAATCGAGCCTCGAGCCCGCTCCTTGACCCCTCAAACCAATCTTCATGAACATTACCGGCAATGCCCTGAGCGAATCCCCATCGCTTGATTAGTTTTCTCTGCGACATGCATTTCAGCAATCATTGAGCGCCTGTTCGAGAACAGACGCCTGCAGTTTATCTGCTGATCTCAGATACCGACTACTAAGGAAATACCATGCTGACCAAAACCTTCGCCGGGATGATAATGCTAAGTCTATTATCGGCTTTAACATCACCGGCGATTGCCCGGATTCAGGAATACACTCTGGTAATAGATCGACAAGTCATCAATATTACGGGCAAACCCCTCAAACGCATTACCGTAAACGGCAGCATCCCAGGCCCAACACTGGAATTTATGCGGGGTGACGAAGCCCTGATTCATGTTACTAACAACATGCAGGTCGACACCTCGGTTCACTGGCACGGCCTGCTTTTGCCAGGCGAAATGGACGGTGTCCCGGGACTTAATGGTTTTGCCGGGATTCGCCCGGGGGCCACCTTCACCTACCGGTTTAAAATTCGCCAGAGTGGAACTTACTGGTACCACGCCCATTCTATGGGCCAGGAACAAGATGGGCACTATGGCTCTATCATCATTCACGGCGACACACCTGCAAGTCACGTAGCAGATAGAGACTATGTCGTCCTGCTCTCAGATTTCCATCAAGACCAGTCCAATACGATATTGGCGAACCTGAAGAAAGCCGGCGATTATTATACTTATACTCGCAGAACCATCGGTGATTTCTTAACCGATGTAAAACGGAGCGGCTTCAAACAGGCACTAAATACCAGCTTGCAGTGGAGTAAAATGAGAATGACTCCTTCCGATCTCTCGGATGTTGGTAACTATACTTTTTTAATTAATGGAAACACGGCAGACCAGAACTGGACTGGCCTTTTCAAACCCGGCGAGCGCATTAGACTTCGATTCATCAATGCCTCCGCCATGTCTTTTTATGATGTCCGCATCCCCGGGTTGAAGATGACGGTCATCAGTGCCGATGGGCAAGCAATAGAGCCTATATCAGTAGATGAATTCCGTTTTGGTGTTGCTGAGACTTATGACGTCATCGTAACACCGACGGAGAACAAAGCATTTAGCATCGTCTGTGAATCCCTTGATCGCTCGGGCCTAGCGCTGGGTACGCTCGCGCCGTTTTCGGGCATGCAGGGCGATAGGCCAAAACTTCGCCAAAGATCCAATCTGACTCTGCAAGATATGGGTATCCAACACCATACGAGCATGGGCACGGGCATGGATATGGCTATGGATATGGATATGGATATGGATATGGAGAACGTAAGTCAAGCCGATATTAATGCCCATCACAATTTAGAAACGATAGCAGCCAATGCCGGACACCACCATACCATGGATCATCCTGGACAGACCGAACCTACGAATTCAGCACCGCCTGAACAGTCACTATCAGAAGAAAGTTTCAACACTGGGGTTCCTGGTAGTGGCTGGGCCAAAACCAACCAACCTGATGGGTCACGGGCTTTGGCATACAAAGACTTGCGCTATTTTAGCGTTCAAAAAGATCAACGCCAGGCTGAGCGGGATATTGTCGTTCGCCTTGGAGGCAATATGGAACGCTACATCTGGACACTCAATGGCAAAAAATATGCAGACTCAGAACCCTTAAGTCTGGAATACGGTGAACGGGTGCGTTTAACCTTTACTAACGACACCATGATGGCTCATCCCATGCACTTACACGGTATGTTTGTACAACTGGAAAACGGTCAACCTCTGTCCAAACTACCAAACAAACACACGATTATCATCGCGCCTGGGGACCATTATTCTGTTTTATTAACCGCCAACGAAGCTGGAGAATGGGCTTTGCATTGCCATCTCCTCTACCACATGATGGCAGGCATGATGACTAAGATCGTTGTGGCAACCTTGACCCAGTCCCAAGTCCAGGCCGCCCTTGAGGAGGCTCATCATGTGTACTAAACATTTACTGCTTGCGCTCTACATTGGCTGTTTCCTACCCCTGGCAGTTCAGAGTGAGGAACAAGCGAATCAGAATCTCTATCACGCCTATGAATTAGAGATGGGCCTTAGGCTCAATCAGGAAGCTGAGGGTTTGCTCGAATGGGACCTTGATGGTTGGGTGGGTACAGATGAGAACAAAATTCGACTTAAATTGAATAAAACACCCAATCCGACTGAAAAAGATGAGGCAGAATTTGCCGCGTTATTCAGTCACAATATCAGTTCCTTCTGGGACGCTCAAATTGGACTTCGCCTCAACACCGAACCTGACTCATTAATTTATGCGGTCATTGGATTGGAAGGCTTAGCACCCTATTTCCTTGAAACTGAAGCTCACCTTTTTGTCAGCGAAGAGGGCGATTTAAGTTTTGCCATGAAATACGAAAAAGATATCCTGCTAACCCAGAAATTGATTGCCAGACCCTATGTCGAAGCCACCTTTTTCGGGCAGACTTCTCTTGAGAGAAACACAGGATCAGGGCTTTCCAATGCGGAACTGGGCATCCAGACTCGGTATGAATTTAACCGCGCTATGGCTTTATATACCGACCTTAAATACGATCGAACTTTCGGCAAAACCCGAGATTTCGCCAATCGCAATGGCGATGACCCAAATTCCTTTACGGCAACACTTGGTTTGAAATTCCTGTTCTAAGCTGTTCTAAGCCCATTGATTCTGCTGGCATAAAACAATGGGCAAATCATTTCCGTAAAAAGCGGCTTGCTCCAGATTCGCTGTTCTGCTGACCTACCTTTTTAAAGCCAGCAAAGGATACTTCAGATCATACCAGAAACGTGCCTGTGCTCCGCTAACGCCTGAACCAGCCGATACCGAGCACCAGCACCAGCGGTGCCACGGCTAAATTAATTAAGCTGAGCAACTGCCAGTGCCAATAATCTGACCAGGCCACACCTAAAGTCGCCACCATAAACAAGGTCGTCGTCGTCCATGGCAGCAGGCTCTCTATCATGGTGCCATAATCCTCCAGAGAGCGAGACAACACCCTGCGATCAATTCCAACTTGATCGAATTTTCGCCGGAAGGCGTCGCCAACAATAAAGCTGGTGGCATACTGGTTGCTTGAAATTGCATTAACCAGTCCGGTGGAAAACAGTGCCGTCAATGCCGTTGTTAATGGTCGATCACTCCAACTCAACAGACTTTGGATTACCCGGGGAATAGCTGAGACTGCATCTACAGCCCCAATAAAGAAAAACACCAGGAAGTCAATGAATATCGGCTCGCTCATAGAGTAAATCCCGCCTCGGTTAACCAGCTCAATGACGCCACCAGACACGTCACTATCTGCCGCCATGACGTTGGCATTAAACCCAGACTTGAGTGCCTCACCCACTTGATACAAGGAGTAGTCTTGAAATAGGAGTGCCAGGATAACTGCGGCGACAATCGACAGTAGCAACGTAGGCAGGGAAGGTTGTTTAAGCAAACTGCCCGCCAGAACAATCAAAGGCGGTGCCAACAGAAAAATATTGAAGTCAAACAGGCTCATGCGACCCTGCAACAAACTATCCAACTGGCTGCTATCCGATACGGAAAAATCACTACTGGCGCTGAATCCAAGCATATAAAATAAGATACCCGCTAAGATTGCCGATGGCAGTGTGGTGTAAAACATGGAATGAATATGTCCATAAAGGTCAACATCGCAGGCAATCGCCGCCAGATTAGTTGTATCTGATAACGGTGACATTTTGTCCCCAAAATAGGCCCCGCCAATAATGGCACCGGCTGCGACTCCCAAATCGGCCCCAAGTGCTGACCCGATACCAATCAAAACCACGCCGATCGTGGCTGCCGATCCATAACTGGTCCCGGTCAATGATGAAAACAATACAGGGACAAGAAAAGCGGTTAAGTAAAAATAGTCTGGATGAACTATCTTTAATCCCCAATAGACCAGCATGGGAATGGTGCCACAGACAATCCAGCTACCGATCAGGGCACCAATAAATAACAATATAAAAAAGGCAGGCATAGCAGCACGCATTCGCTCGACAATACTGGATTGCAACTGCTGCCAGGGAACACCCGCCAGGCGTAGCACCAGAACAGCAAAAAAAGCCGCCAGTAAAAACACCATTTCCAGCGCGAGGGGCGGAGATTGACTGACTAAAGGTGGCAGT
>CAZGCW010000151.1:0-9618 GCA_964524295.1 uncultured Pseudomonadales bacterium | reverse complement strand
AGGATCGAGCAGCCCACCACCATCCGGAGGAGGACCGACCACACCCGACCTATCGATAGCTGAAGCACACCGATTCTTAAGGCAGGCCAGCTTTGGTCCAACGCCAGCTGAAGTCGAAACCGTTCGCAATCTCGGCTTTGAGGCCTGGATAGACCAGCAGCTGCTTGAGCCGGCTTCCCTGCAACTCCCCTATATGGATGACCTGCCAGAACCTGACAATAACCGGGAGGCCCGAGCGAATCGCGTTGATGCCTGGTTCCAGAATGTCCTAACTGGCGAGGACCAACTCAGGCAGCGGGTCGCCTTCGCCTTGTCCGAGATCATGGTTGTCTCGGAGCAGGGCAACTTATTTAATTTCCCCAACAGCCTGGCCGATTACTACGACAAACTGGCGCTGAATGCGTTTGCAAACTACCAGGACCTGCTTAAAACCGTCACCCTCACACCTGCCATGGGCGTTTACCTTTCCATGCTGGGAAACCAGAAACCCGACAAAGCCCAGAACATCCGACCAGATGAGAATTATGCTCGAGAGGTAATGCAGCTATTCAGCATTGGCCTGGTCATGCTCAACAACGATGGCTCAGTGATACGGGGCCAGGACAACCAACCCATACCCACCTATAACCAGGGCGTGATCGAAGCGTTCGCGCATGTGTTTACGGGCTGGACCTTTTACGGCTCGGAAGCGTTCAACCGGCCTTCCTATATTTTCCGGGCGCCCATGGTCGCATTCCAGGCGTATCATGACGAAGGCGAAAAACGCCTGCTAAACGACGTCATTTTACCCGCCGGGCAATCCGCGGAAGATGATCTGGATGCCGCCCTGGAAAATATCGCCAACCATGCCAATGTACCGCCCTTTATCAGCCGGCAACTGATTCAACGGCTGGTCACCGCCAACCCATCCCCAGACTATATCGAAAGGGTCTCTGAGGTCTTCATAGACGACGGGTTTGGCACTCGAGGTAACCTGGGCGCCGTTGTAAAAGCCCTATTACTTGACCCTGAGGCAAGGGAAGAACCGACCAATGACAATAGCGGCAAGTTAACCGAGCCGCTATTGCGGTTAACAGCCATCTGGCGCGCCTTTAATGCCTCTGCCGAAAATGGCCGGTATCTTTTCCCCTTTCCTGAGCGTTCATTTTCCCAGGCGCCATTGCGAGCAGACTCGGTGTTTAACTTTTTCCGACCGGACTATGCGCCAACCGGAGAGATCGGTAAACTGGGGCTGGTATCGCCGGAGATGCAGGTAACCAATGAAACGACTTCCGTTTTAGTCAACAACTACCTGGCATTGGTCATTTTCCTGCAACACTCGTCGATAGCAGAAAAAGAAGTCGACACCATTTATATTAATATTGACTCGGAATTGGCGGTCGCTGATCAATCCGAAACCCTGATTAATCAGGTTTCAGAAAAACTCCTGGGTGGGACTATCTCCGAGGCGTTAAGAGCAGAAACCATGACCATGATGCAGCGCTGGGATTCCCAGGAAGGTAAAGTGGCTGAGACCATTTACACCATTGCCACCTCACCCGAATTTGCGACCTTACCATGAGCAGAACCATGCATAGAAGAGAGTTCCTCAGACTGAGCGCCGCCCTTTCCGCTCTCGGCCTGATCGGTGGCCCGGGAATGATCCCCTCGGCCAGGAGCGCAGAATTCAGCGATTACAAGTGTCTGGTGAATGTGTTTCTGCTTGGTGGTAATGATTCCTTTAATATGCTGGTGCCGCGCAGTGATGCTGAATACAGTATCTATGCGGCCTCGCGACAAAACCTGGCCATTCCCCAGGAAGACCTGTTACCCATCTCTCCCCTGAACTCAGATGGGACTTTATATGGCTTGCATCCCATGGCGACCGGACTGCAGGCTTTATTCGAAACCGGCGACCTGGCCATCGCCAGTAATGTTGGCCCGCTCCTGGAACCCACCAGCAAAGACGACTACCTTAATGGCAATACCACCCTGCCACCGCAGCTCTTCTCTCATAACGATCAACGCAACCAATGGCAGAGCCTAAGGGGAAGAGATTCTGTGTCGACCGGTTGGGCTGGTCGAATCGCCGACCTGTTAGCCGAAGACCTTCCCGGGCAATTGCTGCCCACCAACATCTCAACTTCAGGTAATTCTCGGTTTCAGTCCGGTGAAACCAGTAGCCCTTATACGGTGAACAATAACGGCGCCAGCAGTTATGCGGCATTTCGACGGAGCGCCGAATTTGGCGATGAACGCCGCGCCTCGTTTGAACAACAACTCGCCAATGGCTATAACAATATCCACAGCCGGGCGCTGGCTGCGGTACATACCCGGTCCTTGCAGTATGCAGACCTGGTCAACGATGCCCTAACCCTGATACCAGAGCTGAATACGCCGTTTCCTGAAACCAGGCTGGGCAGGCAACTGAGAATTGTCGCCCGGTTACTTGCCGTCAAAGATGAATTTGCCGTCAACCGGCAAATTTTTTATACCACTACCGGAGGGTTCGATACCCACAATGACCAGAACCAGGATCAACCTGACCTGCTTCTGGATCTCGGTGATTGCCTGCTGGCCTTCCAGGCCGCCATGACCGAAATCGGCCTGGAAAACCAGGTCACCACCTTCACCCAGTCAGACTTTGGCCGCACCCTGAGCAGTAATGGCGACGGCACCGACCACGGCTGGGGCGCCCATCAGCTGGTGGCGGCCGGGGCAGTAATGGGCCGACAGATTTATGGCACTATGCCCGTTCTCGAAATCGATGGCCCTGATGACGTTGCTGGCGGCAGAATTATACCCACCCAATCAGCCGACCAGTACGCTGCGACCCTGGCAACCTGGTTTGGTGTACCGGAATCCGGCCTGGATGAGATCGCGCCCAACCTAGCTGCGTTTAATCTTAGAAATCTCGGTTTTATGAGCTAACCAGCAGTGCCACTGAAGTCACCTGAATTCCATGGCCTGGCCATCAGGACCCAATAAAACAAAATCGGGCCGGGTTCTCAACACGCACCATCATCACCGCCGCGCATGCATTGCCCATGACCTGCTGTCGAGATTATTGCGAAGGCCCTAACCTACTCGCTTGGGTTATCCGGCGGCTCACCAGAACAAGATAAATCGCAGCACAGATACCCGATGCGGCAAACAACATGCACATCACCACGATCTGGTAACGAACTGCAATCAGGGGCGACACGCCAGATAGAATCTGGCCTGTCATCATGCCGGGCAGGGCGACCAGGCCAACGGCAAACATTGAATTGATGACGGGAATCATACCCGTCTGGAACGCCACTTTTTTCGCTTCTTCTGGGCTCCGTCCATTGCTAACCTCGGTCTCAAACCGCTCAGCAGACAAGGACACCGTATTCATTGAATTGGCAAAAATCATTCCGGCCAGCGGGACCGTATATTGCGGTCGATACCAGGGCTCGATATGAAGAACACCCCACACCACTATAATTAGCACCAAACCACCCCCTATTGCCAGCGATAACAGCACATAAGGATAAAGGTAATGACGCTTGCCCTGAACTGGATTAAGCGATATCCAACTGGCAACGGTCAACATGACTGCCAGAACCAGGCAAATAACCCAAGCATGACGAGCCTCAAAAATATACACCAGGAAATAACCGATCAGTATCAGTTGCAGCAACATTCGAGCCGTTGAATATACGGCTGTCCAGGCCGGTAGAGACCATCTGAACATCACCACAAGCACGATCACCATAGGCAGGAAGACTACACCCAGGTCCAGCCATGAGATTAGGGGTAATGAATAATCCACATTGAACTCCTTTATTCTCTGCTAACAATAGCCAGCACCGCGGGCAGGCCAGATCAGAAAAATAAACACAGATGAAGGCGACGTCATCCGCTGTATTTTACTGCCCACCCGCATTCACCGATGCGGTACACCGCGCCCATCAGAACCGCCAAACCGGCAAATTTATTTGGCCTTCTCCGTTCTCAAGAACACAAAAAAACAACCCGTCGCCACGGCTGAAAGCAGATGCCAGATAGCATGAGATTGCAGCCAGGAATCAGGTTGACACCACTCGTGTCCAGGTCGACCGGTCAACCAGATGGAAAACGCAATGAGATAACAGGTGATGCCAGCAAAATACCAGGGAGAATAAGACCGCCTGCCTCGGGGAGGGTGACGCGCCAGCAATCCAGGCAACCAGAACAGCACGACCCACCAGAACTCAGCGGGCTTATCCAACATATCCACGGGGGTGATGCCAAATAATGCCGCAATGGCAAAGCCAAAAAAGCCTGATAGCCAGCGAAACTGAGGTGACCAGAAGCGATACAGCAATTCAGAAACACCCCACAATCCAATGGAGACACTGAATAAGTCCAGATGTATTCCCAGATTACCGCCGAGAAGAGGGCGACCCAGTCCATAGCCTAAGACCAGGAACCCATAGACCATAAAAAAGGACCGCAACTGCCAACGACCCATTTCGGACACATTGACCAGCCAGGGAATCAGGATATACATCACCATACTGAGGTTATCTGCCCAGGCACCCCAGACGGTATGAGTCCCATGCATCAGCATCGAACCAGGGCCTAACCAAATGGTTGCGCTGGCGTAGAGCAGTGCCACAGGATGGGCGCCATGAAATAGAGTGGTCGCTTTACCTACACGGACATCCCGACGGAGCCAATACAACATGATTAAGCCTGAAATCATGAATCCGATATTACTCAAGGCATTGGCAGGCTCTCGCAATAGCCCCCCGCTGACTCTTTCACACCAGCGAGAGGCATTGCCAATCGCCTGCTCATAACTCGCCGGGTCACCCCAACCCTGCAGACCGAGGATGACATATGCGATGAAATAAACCAGGATGGCTATCAGTGCCCAGGATAACCACTGCTGACTGACTGTCTCTGAAGCCAGCCATTCAGGTTTGTATCCGGGTTGATTCATAGCAACTCCAACATAACCCCTATCTTGGGCATCCAACTAACCTGAGATGATAACCGCTAACCAGCAGTACACTAACGTTGAAGGGTGCTCACCTTGACCCTTAATCAACTGGCCTAACTCGTGGCTAGCGGTGTGAAACTTGATATAACCAGGTATCCCCCCTGGCAATCATAGCGGCTATATCCTCGCCACTACCGCCTGACAATTGATATTTTTCCGAGAACTTGAGCATGACCGGGGCGATTATGTCCCCGGTCATTAGACGTTTTAGCTGTTGCTGATACAGCTTCCCATCGATTCGCAGGACAATTCGATTATCTTTTTCTATATAATGTGGCCACTGCTTCCATACTTTCCCAAAATCAGTGTTCATATAGCCACTCACCAGATAGAGTTGGGTGTTGTAAACCACCAGCCAGACCGTTCTTGAGGTCTCTGGGACCAGGGTCTGGAACTCGATGACGTCACGCCCTTCCAGGAAAGCCCAGTCCGTTGGAGCAGAAGCGGCAATGCCGGTACTGAAAGCGCCCCCGGATACAATCCCCATAGGCCCATCGGCAAAACGCATACTTAAAAAAAAGCCAGCCACACCAATCGCCATGGCAATGAGTATCAGCAGCAGCCAACGGATGATTTTTTTTAACATAACGGAACTCTTCTCCCCTTAAACCTGTACATGAAAACATGGACCCAGATGTCTTCACTCCAACGGCTAAACTATTTTAGGCACGGTAGAGCTCACTATAACGCAAATGATCCTTTGCATGTCGCCAAGTTCCCCGTCTATTTCAATTCTAACCTAATTCAACCAAACCAGATTATCTAAATGAATCAGATAGGGGCTTGCCATAGCCCAAACATCCAACCAATCTAATTCACAACTCTGGGTACTCTTTCCGTTTGTTGCGTGTAGGGAAAGAGGTCGCTAAAACCACATAAGCTTTTAAAGCGCACTGCATCATTGCAGTCTTCAGCCAGTTCACATGGGAAACTGCCTGAGAAATCCTCTTGGGAGGTGACGGCCTGATGTCGATAATAATTGGCTATAGATAAACGCATTCCGGCTGTCTTCCTCGGCAAAGCACCATGCCAGGTAGCCCCATGAAACACAATCATAGAACCTTTGACCGCCTCCACAGGTACCGCTTCACGAACCGCTTGGGGAAATTGTGCTGGCGTTCCGAATCGGTGCGATCCTGGCACATAGGCGAGGCAACCACCATCCTCGGAGTATTCCGTCAAGCACCAGTTTGTATTCGCAGTCAAAGCCGTTCGTCCCCAGGGCAGCGGTTGAGCAGTCTGATCTGCATGCATACCCAGGCTGGGCCCATAGCCGTAGTCTCCCTGCCATTTTATGAAGGAATTGTGGCTGCTGAAGCGCACGGCTTTATGTCCTACCAGGCAACCAATAAGCCCGACGGCAACCGGATTAACAGCCAGATCCCTGAACAATCGATGCTTATGGCCTAGCTGCTGTATCAGGAACTGTCCTGGCATATCAGCTCCGGCCGTCAAACCCTTGGGTTGTTCGGGAAAATACAGCGGTTTTCCCGGACCCTTATCAAGAGAAAATGGCGAGCCCGTCATGCGCTCAGCGTAATCCAACAACAGTTCAACCATTTGGTCAATCGCTTGCATGGGAACACCATGTACCTCAGGCGGAACCACGGTTAAACCCTCCATCTCGAGTTCCAGCAAATATTTTTCCAAGCCAAATTTCTTGATGACTTCATTGGTAGCAGTCATTGCAGGCATTGTATTCTCCCCTTCAACGGGTTAAATCCTAACTTGAATCCTGCCACTTCAGGCCCACAGAGGCAATATAGCCAGGGTTAAGACTGCATGACCCAGGCTAAACAAGTCCATTAGCCTGAATCCAACTATCCGTCAATGCATGAGTCCATCAAACCAGGCGCGGCATCTACCCAGGTTAACGAGCCTGGCAATAAATTCGCCGATGACGATTGATCTTCAACCGTGCAGGTGGTTAAGTAAATGCGTCTCAACGTGATAAGGAAAACCATCGGCATGAAACTCTGGCACTGTCACAACGCAAGATCGCTTCGAGCACTTTGGACCCTGGAGGAAATGAATCTGGAGTATGATCTGGAAGTGATTCCCTTTCCGCCTCGGTTTCTCCACGATGGCTATCTGGATATTAATGTTTTGGGGACGGTTCCTTATTTCATTGATGGTGACACTCATATGACAGAATCATCAGGGATCTGTCACTATCTGGTCGAGAAATACAGACAATATGAGTTTGGTTTAAAACCTGACCATAAAGAATATGGTTCGTACCTTAACTGGCTCTATCATAGTGACGCGACTCTCACCTTCCCTCAGACTTTATTCCTTCGCTATACCCGGCTGGAACCAGACGAAACCAAAGCAGAAGTAGGAAACGATTATCGGAAGTGGTATCTGGCCCGCTTGAGAATGCTAAACAATACGGTAAAGGACCACGAGTTTCTGGTTGCGGGTCGGTTTACCATTGCCGATATTGCGTGTGGCTACGCCCTCTTGCTGGGCGAAAGCCTGGGCATAGACCAGGACTATAAACCCCAGACCCTGGACTATCTGGCACGGCTAAAAAGTCGGGACGGTTTCCAGCGGGCACAAACCGCCCAATCTGTAGATGCTCCGGCCTCGACAGAACCTTAATGGTGCCCACCCCTGACAAATGGATGCCAACGCACGCATTCTGGTTATATAACCTAAACCCAGGCCTAAACCCAGGCCTAAACCCAGGCCTAAACCCAGGCCTAAACCCAAATCCAGACCTAAACCTAAACCCAATCCCAGACCTAAACCCAAACTCAGACCTAAACCTAAATCTAAACAAAGCAGGTCCATGCATCCGTGTGCTCGTCGACCTGATGATAGACGGCCTATCACCAGGCCAACGCCTGCTCTGAGCTCCATTGGCTGAGCAAAACAGTCCCGACCTTAGCGTCTTTTCCTGTGTACACCAGAGCAATCAGCAGGCCCGGGTAAACTAGGATGATTCAGTCCTTTGCCTGGACGACGGCGTAAAAACGCCGATCCCACCACTATGCTCAATTGCGCGGGTGAAACTAGTGGGCTACCTTCAATGCCGGCCTTTCGTTAATGTAGGTCAATTGACTGAAAAATTAATTTCTGTTTATCTATCGCCTAGCGTATTTTTTTTCTGAGGAGAGTAAGTATGAGAGATTGGCTAACGGTTGCAGTCCTAATGGTATCTTCGATGGCCAGTTGCTTTGCAAGCTCAACTACTCACCCCTTGGACCCGCTTACCTGGCAGGAACACTGGATTACCCTGGAAGTCCTCCGCGATGCCGGCCACGTAGACCATAGCACCTCCTTTTCTCAGATTCGCCTTGAACAACCCAGCAAAAACAAGGTATGGGGTTGGCAACCCGGCCAAGAAACCAATCGCAAGGCCTTTGTAGCCATCAGAAACCAAAGTGGTAGCTATAAAGCCATCGTAGACCTGACCCAGAGACAACTCAGCTCCATTAAACCCATTAAAGACGCCCACACAATGTGGGTGGCACAGGACTTTGGTGCAGGAGTTGCTGCGGCCATGGCGCACCCAGACTTCATCAAAGCCATGAAAAAACGCGGTATTAAAGACTTCACTTTCCTGAACTGTATCACCATTCCGCCAGGATATTTCGGAACCCAAAAAGAAGCAGGCAAACGCCTCGGTCATCTGCGCTGTAATGTCCCAACGGGCATCCGAAACACCTGGCCGAGGCAGATAGAAGGACTCACCGTCGTAGTTAATGTGGACAGTGGGGAAGTCCTTGAAGTGATCGATGAAGGCGCAAGCAAGCTTCACGATACCACCGCAGATTTTGATTTAAATTCCGTTGGACCTTTAAGAGAGGTGCCAGGTCCCATTCGCATCAGCCAGCCTGATGGCCCTGGATTTAAGGTCAACGGGCACCAGGTTTCCTGGCAGAACTGGAAGTTCCATGTTCGAGTGGACCAAAGAACCGGAACTAATATTTCAGTGGTCCGCTATACCGACCAGGGTGAAGATCGCCCCATTATGTACCAGGCTTATTTATCCGAAATTTTTGTTCCCTATATGGATCCTGGTTTTGCCTGGCATGCCCGCAATTTTATCGATGCGGGTGAGTTTTCCGGTGTCGGTATTTTCAAGTCTTTATTGAGAGGCCAGGACTGCCCGGATTATGCGCTTTATACAGACAGTCTCAATATCGAAAGTAATGGCCGTCCAACGACCGTCAATGACAGCCTGTGTCTATTTGAACGCGACCAGGGTGACCCGGCATGGCGTCATCTGGAAGCCAATAATACGGCGAGTCGACCTAAAAAAGACCTGGTCGTGCGCAGTGCCGCCGTTATTGGCAATTACGACTACCTGTTTGACTGGGTCTTCAGACAAGATGGCTCTATTGAGGCAAGCGTGGGTGCCACCGGCATCGTCGAAGTAAAAATGAGTCCCCAGAAAAATGCCTCGATCAAAGCAAAAGGTTCGCGTGGAGATGCCGCTGCGGATGCCTATGGCCGATTCGTTGACCCTCACGTCATTGGGGTAAACCATGACCATTACTTCAGCTTTTACGTCGACCTTGATGTTGATGGTCCGAAAAACAATTTCATCCTGGATAGACTGGTGCAGAAGAAACTCGAAGGAGACCGACGTAAAAGCATCTGGGTTAAACAATCCA
>CAZGCW010000150.1:0-9670 GCA_964524295.1 uncultured Pseudomonadales bacterium | reverse complement strand
CGCTGCCCAGGGTGTAGATCTAGGCTATCTCTCACAGAATGTATATATTAAACCATTTGAATCAGCGGCACTGGCATTAACGGTTACGGGTGAAGTTTCTGCTCCGGTGGAAACCCAGTTTGGTTTTCATTTGTTGCAATTGACAGAATTGGTTGAGCAGGTGACACCGGAACTCGAAACGATCAAGGCAGACGTCACGCAGGCTTTCAAAGAGGAAGCGGTTGCGGAGGAATACATCACCCAAGTGTCGATAATGGATGAATTAGCATTTGAAGATCCCGATCTCCTGGGTATCGCCCAGCAGCTTGAACTGGAGATTCAATCGACCGGTTTCCTGGAACGCGCATTATCAAGAGGATTACTTGCTAATGGCGCGGTCAAAGAGGCCGTTTTTTCTCCAGATCTTTTAATCGATGGAAATAATAGTGCATTGATCGAAGAATCGGATAACAGGGCCTTGATAGTCAGGGTGAAAGCACATCGTCCCAGTGAGTTACGAGCGCTGGAAGCGGTACAGGATGAGATTGTAGCGCTGTTGAAAATCGATAAAGCCGCTGATTTAGCCGAACAACAAGCTCAAAAAGCGGTAGCGATGCTTCAGCAGGGAGATATAACCAGGTACGTTGCTGATCAGTTTGGCCTTGAATGGAAAGTCGTGCCCAAAGCGCTACGCTACCAACAAGACCTGCCACAAGCGATCAGCACAAAAGCATTTTCGTTACCCAAGCCGGATTCATCGTCTAAAAGTGTCGGATATGCCCTGATAGAAAACGGTGGTGCTGCTGTGATTTCGGTCACCAATGTAGAAACAAAACAGCTTGAATCTATATTGGATGAAGAGGTGCAAGGCCTTCAACAGGTGATGGCGATGCAATTGGGCGGGTTTGACTTGCAGAACTATCAAAGGTCTCGTCTGCAAGCCTCAGATATTACCGGTTCCTGAACTCACATTAGTGCGATGCGGTTACATCAACAATGAGGGTTAATTGATTTCCGGGTTGGATATAGGGGGCATGGCGGACTTCTTCGTTCCAACTTTTGATATTCTCTACGGTCACTCGAAATTGACTGGCTATCCTGGAAAGAGAATCCCCTTTTCTGATTTTATAATGAATCGTTCGTAACTTTTCAGGTGACTTGGGCTTATCTCCGCTATTGCCTGGAATAAAGATTTTCATTTCTTTACCCTGGTGCAATAGGCCATGAGTGCCTATGCCATTCCATTTGGCCAAGGCTCGCATGGATACATTGAATTGCGTTGCAATAGACCAGAGGCTGTCGCCTTCTGAGACGCGGTAAAGGGTCGGTTCCGTTCCGTATCGATTGCGGTAATAGTTTGCTCTGCTGTCAGCTCTACCTTTCACTGACATAGCGTAGTTTGCGGCGATTGCACTTGGAATCAACAGAGTCTGGTTTGCTTTGATCAGGTCGCCGGATAGGTCATTAGCTCGCTTTATGGTGCTTACAGTGACACCATGATGCCTGGCTATGCTGCCCAGATTTTCCCCGGATTTTACGATATGTCTTTTCCAGCTTATTCTGTTGCCATCGGGTAGCGTCTTGAGGTGCTCATCGAAGCCAGCAGCCTGTTTAATCGGTAACACGAGTCGATGGGGGCCTTCCGGGTGTGTTGCCCATTGATTGAAGCCGGGGTTGAGACGGTAAAGCTGGTCGAGATCGATGTCGGCAAGGTCAGCGGCTAGAGCCAAGTCAATTTGCGACTTGATGTCAACCGTTGTCAGGTAGGCCTGATTAACCACGCTGGGTAGCTGGATATCGTAGTGTTCTGGGTTGTTTATAATGGCGCTGAGCGCAAGCAGTTTGGGCACATAGGACTGGGTTTCGCGAGGCAGTTTTAAATTCCAGAAATCGGCTGGTTTTAGATTTTTCTTGTTTGATTTGACTGCTTTCCCAACCATCCCCATACCCGAGTTGTAAGAGGCTAGGGCCAACTCCCAATCGCCATCAAAATAATCGTGAAGATCATTAAGAAATACGATAGCAGCACCCGTAGAATCCATCAGGTCGCGACGGCCGTCATACCACCAGTCTATCCGTAGACCATAGAGGTGGGCGGTAGATGGGATGAACTGCCATAGTCCAGATGCTCTGCCATGAGAATAGGCAAAAGGATCAAAGGCGCTTTCGACGATAGGAAGCAGGCTCAACTCGAGTGGCATATTCGAGTCTGATAAAGATTCTACGATATAGTAGAGATAGGGCTCGCTGCGCTTGATCACTCTTTGGAGATAGTCTGGATTTTTGATGAACCAGTTAAGCTGTTGCTGGACACGCTTTTGTTCCAATTGGTGGTCTAATTGGAAGCCCACTCTGATTCGGTTCCAAATGGTGGTATGGATGTGTTCATCCGCTGTTTTGCTTGCAGTTGCCGGTTCTTCTAATTGATCGGGTAGGTCAGGGTCGCTAGCTGCTGGCGCTAAGGTTGGTCCAATTTCAGTCGTGGTATGATCGACCTGAGTTGCGTCGTCGGTGCCGGTAAGGGCCTGCGGGTCCAGAGAGGCATCTTCTTGGATGGTATGATCGGTGCCTGCATGGATCTGTTGGTCTAAAGAAGCATCCTCTTGAATTGCGATAGCGCGGGTTGCCAGTGCCTGTTCGACCTGCCTAGCAGGGTTTTGGGTCGCGTTTTCAGACAGAGATTTTTCTGGTTGGGGAATCAGGTTGCAGGCGCTAGTAAGAAACAGGATTGAACAAATCGAAGTTTGCAGCAGTCTGGGTGTATCAGGAAAACTCATTGCTGAAGTATACTGTATATAGCCGGGCGCGAGATAAGTTTCTCGGTGCTAAAATAGTTCGTTGCTAAGGTTTATCACAAATAGAGGTTCCTCTTTAAAAAGTAGGTATAGTAAAGATTGATGTGGTCAATCACCTTCGGAATACGGAAAGATGGCAACGATTCTAGTCGATCAAATCATGGAAATTACTAGTTGGTTTGAAAGCACTCTCGGGAAACAGTTAATTGAGACGGAAACAGCGATACTGGATGAACTGTTAGGAGAAATGTTTGGCTATCATCTCCTTCAGATTGGCTTCCCACAGGTGGACCTTTGTGCTGAGAGTCCTGTCCAGCATCGTATGAAGACATCCCTGATTGATCTTCCTGGTGCAGATCTAAGTGCTTATCCAGATGCACTGCCATTTGAGCCTGATTGTATTGACGTGCTGATTAGTCACCACCTCCTGGACTTCTGTCAGAAACCTCAGGATTTGCTTCGAGAGTTTTCACGGGTCGTGCTGCCGGGTGGTTGGCTGGTATTGATTGGTTTTAATCCCTATAGTTTGTGGGGGTTAACCCGGTTGTTGATGTTCTGGAAGCATGAAGCGCCTTGGACGAGTCGATTATTGACCCCCAATCGGTTGATGGATTGGCTTAATGTTCTTAATTTTCGAATCGACAGAGCCATCTATTGTGAATATCGGTTACCTTTCAGAGCCAGGCATGGGCGGTCTCCAGATTATAGTTTAGGCCTGAGCCGAAGGACTCAACTGCCGATTGGTGCGGTTAGCATTATTGTGGCAAGAAAGCAGGTGGAATCAATGATACGGTTACAACCTAGATGGGCAAGACGAAGACAGTTTGCGAATCTAGGCTTAATCAAGCCGGTGGCACAACTATATCCTCCTGAGCTTGATATAATGCAAAAAAGCAAAACGCCTGGGTATTGTGAATGAAAACGGAGATTTATACGGATGGTGCTTGTCGTGGTAACCCGGGACCGGGTGGCTGGGGAGCGGTTATGCGCTATGGCGAGACAGAAAAGCACCTTAACGGTAGTGCGTTAGAGACCACCAATAATCGCATGGAACTGTTAGCGGCTATTGAAGGCTTATCAGCCTTGACTCGTCCCAGTGAAGTCCAACTTACCACAGACTCAGAATATTTACGCAAAGGTATCACCCAGTGGGTTGCAAAATGGAAGTTAAATGGCTGGAAAACCAGTAACAAACAAGCAGTGAAAAACAAAGATTTGTGGGAGCGGCTCGATGAACTGGCATTGCGCCACTCCATTGAATGGCGCTGGGTAAAGGGCCACAGTGGTCATAGGGAAAACGAGATAGCGGACCAACTTGCAAATGCTGCGATTGATTCAATGATGACGTCAAAATGAGGCAGATTGTTCTTGATACTGAAACAACGGGCCTGGAGGTAGAAGCAGGTCATCGGATTATAGAAATAGGCGCCATTGAACTCATTGACAGGCGAATGACTGAAAATTGTTTCCACGAATATATTAATCCGCAAAGAAGTATCGATGAAGGTGCTCAGCAAGTCCATGGGATCAGCAGTGAATTTTTAGCGGATAAGCCCGTGTTCGGGGATCTAGAGGACGCTTTCTTGGACTTTGTTAAGGGTGCAGAACTGGTTATCCACAATGCGACGTTTGATCTTGCATTTCTAAACAAGGAATTGTCCCTTGGATCCGCAGATCCTGTGAGGATGGAAGAGATTTGTGGTGTGCTGGACACCTTGTCGCTGGCACGTTCGAAATATCCAGGCCAGAGAAATAATCTGGATGCCCTTTGTCATCGATTAGGTGTTGATAACTCCAATAGAGAACAGCATGGTGCCTTGCTTGATGCCGAATTGCTTGCTGAGGTTTACCTGCATCTATCAGGTGGTCAGGGGAAACTTGTCTTGGATGCAGGCCATTCTAAGGCGCGCACCCAGCAACAGAAATTGGCACCGAAAAGCCAGCAACTTCGAGTCATCTTGCCGTCAGAAACAGAACAAGCCGAACATAATGCGTTTTTAGATGAGCTCAATGAGTCCTCAGAGCAGGGCGCACTCTGGACTGAACTGGACCCCTAGCGAGGTCTATGGCAATGATCTGGCCTGATCCAAATGTAGAATTTTCCTCGCCACTTAGCCCTCTTAGTGGAGATCTCGGAAATTGGTTTTTCGTGTTTTATGCTGATCATATTATTATACGAAGAGATTCTTCCGGTGATTTCAGGCCGATGAGTGATGTAGAATTCACAGCCCTGGTGGCCTATGAACAGGTGCGCGAGTTTATGGGGATGCAGGGTAGTACTGCCTGTTATGCGGTCAGTTTGAAAGCCAGACCCGATGACGAGATGTCTACGCTTCGCGGACTATTTGGGCGGATATCGGTTGATGTTTTCAATTTAGCTGGCCGGGCCCTCCAATCCCTCGACTGGTCCCGAACCCATCGGTTTTGTGGAAAGTGTGGTGAGCAGACGCGGGTCAGTGAAACCGATAGGTCCAGAATCTGTGATACCTGTCAACTCAGTTTTTATGCAAGAATATCGCCGTCAATTATTGTTTTGATCCATCGTCAAAGGGAAATACTCCTAGCCCGGAATCACAGGTTTCCGGAGGGCTTATTTTCTACACTCGCGGGTTTTGTTGAACCCGGAGAGTCAGTAGAAGACACCCTGAGACGTGAAGTCAGAGAAGAAGTGGGTGTAGAGATCTGTGATCTGCGTTACTGTTACAGTCAGCCTTGGCCTTTCCCAAATAGCCTGATGTTAGGGTTCCAAGCGCGTTACCAGGGCGGTGAGATTCGTTTGCAGGAAGAAGAAATAGCCGAAGCCGCTTGGTTTGATATAGACGCATTGCCCCTCATTCCGGGTGAGCACGCAATTTCACGATGGTTGATTGATGATTACCTCGACGGGCAGGGAGTTGATATTAGTTGAACTGGGATGCCTTAAGGGCCGGTAATGAATCAAGGTTTCATTGAGGCAAATAAACTAGGCCGGTTCTTGTGGGGCCATTTACTCGCTGATCTCATGAGCGAGCACCGGTTGGGGAGATTTGAATAGATATAATAACAACTGGCTGAGTACGATATTCCCGTCTGCTTTGTAAAGCCCCGCCAGAAAGGCGTCCATACCATCAAGTCGCCCCTCTAGGAGGTGCCAGAGCGTCGTTGCTTTATCCAGCCATAGGGTCAGCGTTGGCGCCTCGGCGCAACCTGGTTTAAAGGCAAACTCGCTGTGATCAACAGTAAGATGAAATGGCTCGTCAGACTCGAAATTAAACTGAAATGTGACCGGGTTCTCAGGCAGGAAATGATGGCGGAAAGATGGCGCCAGTCTTGATGAGTGCTGATTGAGTTGTTCGATATTCATAAATGGGCTTATTCGAGAGTCAGCAAAGAATAGCGTTTATTGTGGCGAAGTGCCACGACCACGACCCTGATTGTGCTAATATTGCGGGGTCCATCCGGGGGATTATTATTTTGGAATTTTTATTCGAATATGGGTTGTTCTTGGCAAAGTGCCTCACTGTTCTAGTTAGTTTGATTATCGTTATCGTATTTGTCCTGGGTTCGACGCAGCGCAACCAGCCTGCTCAGCAGGGAGACCTTGAAGTTAAGAATATAAACGAAGCGGTAAAAGAGATCAGCCAAAGCCTAACGCGTTCAATGCTAAATCCTGTCCAGCAGAAAGCACAGCAAAAGGCAGATAAAAAAAGGCTTAAACAGGAAGAAAAAAGCCGAAAGAAGCAACTGAAAAGAGAAGGTGAAGATGCTACAGATCCATCTGCTAACCCACGGGTTTTTGTACTCGAGTTCGATGGTGATGTTCAGGCATCGGCCGTAGATTCTCTACGAGAAGAAGTGTCAGCAGTGCTCTCAGTTGCACAGCCAGATGATGAAGTCATTGTCAAACTGGAAAGTCCTGGCGGCGTCGTTCATGGCTATGGCCTGGCCGCTTCCCAATTACAGCGAGTCAAGGCAAAGTCCATCAAGCTGACCGTGGCGGTAGATAAAGTAGCGGCGAGCGGTGGTTATATGATGGCCTGTATAGCCGATAAAATTATAGCCGCTCCTTTTGCGTTGCTGGGTTCAATTGGTGTGGTTGCTCAGATACCTAATTTTCATCGTTTCCTGAAGAATAAGGAGGTTGATGTTGAGGTATTGACTGCAGGAGAATATAAAAGAACCCTAACTTTATTGGGTGAAAATACTGAATCTGGAAAACAGAAATTCATCGAAGAGCTTGAAGATGTGCATGCTTTGTTTAAGGAATTTGTGTCAGAGAATCGACCTCAGGTACAGATAGAAGAGGTCAGCACAGGCGAAGCATGGTATGGAAAAAGAGCCCTTGATGTCATGCTGGTTGATGAATTAATGACGAGTGATGAATATATCATCAATAAATGTGAGGAGTGTGAGGTTTTTTCCGTGAAGTTTAAGCAAGCGCTTAATCGTTGGCAAAAGATAGTTCAAAAGATGCAACTACTCAAAAGTCAGTGGCACACACCGGTTCAGCATTTGGCAAGACTGCCAGACAGTCAGATCAGATAAACTTATTTGCCGCGTCAGAGCGTGTTAATTATAGGGTAAGCGAGGAGTACCATGTCGAGTTTTCAATCTTTTTGGGTGGAAAAGGACGCCGAAGGCGTAACACATTCGATCATCGAAAGAGACTTTAGTGACCTTCCTGACGGAGAGGTACTCATCGAAGTCCACTACTCTTCCCTGAATTATAAGGATGCTATGTCGGCAAATGGTTTGCCCGGGGTAACAAAGTCATACCCGCATGCGCCCGGCATTGATGCTGCAGGCGTGGTAGTAGAATCTTCGACCAGCCAGTTCTCTGTTGATGATAAAGTCATCGTCATCGGTTTTGATCTCGGCATGAACACTTCAGGTGGATTCGGTCAATATATCCGAGTGCCTGCTGCCTGGATCACGCCACTTCCAGAGGGGCTTTCGCTTCGCCAGAGTATGGTCATCGGTACGGCCGGACTCACGGCCAGTCTGTGTGTAGAAAAACTGCTGCAGCTAAATGCAGCCCCGGAACAAGGTCCTGTATTAGTTTCAGGTGCTTCCGGTGGCGTTGGCTCAGTTGCCGTTTCTCTGCTATCAAAGCTGGGTTTTTCAGTGACAGCGACTACCGGTAAAGCCGATAAAGCAGATTATTTGAAGCGCCTGGGGGCCCAGTCGGTGCTGCCAAGAAGTGAATTAGAAGCAGTCAATAAACGGCCTATGGCGGCTCCGGTTTATGGCAATGCGGTTGATACAGTGGGTGGGGAAATTCTTTCAAATATCATCAAGTCGTTGGATTATCAGGGCAGCGTGGCCATCTGCGGACTTGTCGCGTCACCTGTTTTCTCTACAACCGTGCTGCCATTCATCCTGCGCGGCGTCAACATTCTCGGTATCGACTCGGTTGAATTACCGATTCAGGATAAGACGCGCAACTGGAACCGTCTGGCAACCGAATGGTATCTTCCCAATCTTGATGAGATGGCCATTGAGATTAACCTCGCCGGTTTGTCTTCGGCGATCGCTGATATCTTTGCGGGTAAAGTGGCTGGCCGAGTCATCGTCGACCTTAGAGGTTGATCACTGAGTGCGGCTCTGCCCAGGCTTTGCTCCAGGGTTGTTGATTATTGTGGATCAAAGCAGTCTGATCATGGTTTGTATTCCGGTCATCGGATGAGAAAAACCGCAAAGCTGCCGTTCTAGTATCTGTTAACTGATCATTGCAGATTTCAAAACTGGTAAACCCACATTGGTACATTTGATTGATTTGGTCAACGCGCACAGCGCCTACGGCGCGAATATCTGCCTTGTAGTGATGCCTTTGACGTAGTATGGCCGCTGTTGAGTAGGGCCTGCCATCGTAAAAACTGAGGAAATTCAGGGCAATGAGTGATAGGGGTTCTAGCAGTAAATAAATCTCATCAATGTCGACATCGGGTTCCAGTAAAACCGGCTGCTTTGACTGGGCAGTTTCTTCTAATGCCAGGTAGTCAGATAACGTGAGGTAAGTCTGGTCGGTTGGCTTAGCGGTATTGATTTTAAGGGTGTTGCCAGTAAATGACTCAGATTTGATCAGTTTTTTCATGCTGCGATTCCTGGATAAGCTGCGACTTTAAAAGCATCGATGCCAATACGGTTAAATGTCTGGATAAAAGTCTCCCGAGGGGCACCTTAAAACATTGGACTAGTCGATCAATGGCTTGTGGTATTTCTTCGGCGGGGAAGGCCGGGCCGAGTATCCGTGCTAGCTGGGTCCGTTCGCTGGCGTCACCGCCCACGGAGACCTGGTAGAATTCCTGGCCTTTTTTGTCCACGCCCAAAACGCCTATATTGCCAACATGATGGTGACCGCAGGCATTCATGCACCCAGAAATATTGACGTCTAGCGCTCCGATATCAACGACCTCCTGAATTTTCTGGTACTGTGCTTGGATGGCCTCAGCAACTGGGATAGACCTTGCGTTAGCAAGAGAGCAGAAATCACCACCTGGACAGCAGATTACGTCGCTGATCAATCCCAAATTTGCGGTTGCCAGGTTAGCTTCTTTAAGGCACTTAAATAGGTTGAGCAGTTCGCTTTGCCTGACATCAGCGAGCACCAGATTCTGTTCATGAGTGACCCTGATTTCACCAAAGCTGTACTCATCTGCCAGTCCGGCGATCAGGTTCATCTGTTTTGACGTGATATCACCAGGCGCAGCATCAAGATTTTTCAAGGCGATGTTTACGATGGCATAGCCTGCTTGTTTGTGAGCCAGGACATTATGGTCCAGCCAGGCCTGACATTCAGTATCAGCGCTAGATGGTTTTTCACTGGGTTCATTGTTCAGATTGACGTAGGCAGGATGACTAAAGCGTTGCTTGAATTGGCTGATTTCAGTTTGGCTAATCGTCTCTGGCCCCTCTTT
>CAZGCW010000149.1:0-9672 GCA_964524295.1 uncultured Pseudomonadales bacterium | reverse complement strand
CTGGGTTTGGCCATGATCAGGCGGCAATGGCATCGTATGGGGCCTGGGATCATAAACGACGTCATTTCCTACCCAGCGACTGGCCAATGCTCTCCTGCTGGCTCGCGTTGAGTGATTACCACCTGAACCATGTACAACCAGCGGGTGGAAAATTAATAGATCGCCCGGCTGCATATCCCAGCCTAAAAGATCATAATCATCTCTATTTGCTTCTATGTCTGGGACATCCTCAAGCTCAGGGTTGACCATAAATTCAGCATAATCAGGCGTGATTGCTTTGAAGCGATTACTCCAGCGATGCGAGCCCCGAATGTATTCCAAACCACTCGATGCCCTGTTTACTGGGTCGACGGGTATCCAGATACTGATAATTTCCTGCCCCTTGATCGGCCAGAAGGTGAGATCATGGTGCCAGGGTGTGGGCACCTGAGCACCCGCCTCTTTAACAAAAATCTGGTCATACCAGTGTTTGACGACGGTTGAATTCATGGCCTGCTGCGCCAGATAGGCCAGCGGAGACTCAAATAGGACGCTAGCGAATTCCTTATGCTTACGCCACATAAACAGATCACCGGTAAAGCCCTTCTCCGGCATGGATAGGATATTGGCGATAACTCCGGGATTTGCCTTTATCTGTTCGATGCCACTGGCAATGATTTCAAGCCATTTGTCTTCCAGAATTGACCGGACACAGATGACGCCATCGTCATTCAATGCCTTGCGTTCAGCATCAGTGAGATTGCGAAGCGGTCGCTCGGGAGAGCCTGTCTGTTTTAGCTGCGGCAATGAGTACCCTCGTTGGCAATTAACTTATCTAGCGTAAAGGCTTTCCCACATGATGTCGACCAGGCCAAATGTTCCAATTCAGCGCCAAACTCCCTGACCCAAACCGGGGACAAGTGGCACCCGCTTCCCAAGGGGGGCATTTAGCCCTGCCTAATCCCGATAGCGTATTTCAAAAACAACGAATCAAACTTTATAATTAATAAATAGGTATATATTACAATTATTTATTGATCAATAATGAATCAAAATATAAGGCTTGAAAGGATTGCGCCGCTGCGTCCACAAACTGAAAGCTCGCCTACCCTCAAGGGAAGCGCTCTGTCCAGGAGGGCTCCTTACAAACATCAAACTGACAGCTTACCGTACTCTCTTTGCCATCAGCCCAGACATAACGTCCCTCCCCATGCCTTAAATTATTGCGAAATGCCCCCTCATAGCGATCGCCGGCACTATCGGCGTGACTCTCACCATAAGTTAGAACCCCTTCACCAGTACGAATCCCCGCGACCCATTGACCCCGGTAAATATCACCATTAGCAAAATAAAGTGTTCCCTGCCAATGGGGCTTGTTTTCCAGTAGCGGGCCCACATAGCGATCACCTATAATATAGTCCAGTTCGACCGCACCTGAGAGCCTGTTACGTACCCAGAAACCATTGAAACTATCCCCATTAGCAAACCCGTACTTGCCCTGCCCCATCTTACGGCCTTCACGAAAATAGCCGGTATAAGTATCTCCGTTGGGATAGACTATTTCTCCCTTACCTTCGGGTAGTCCGTCTTTAAGGGTGCCGGTAAATTGTTCACCTTGTTCAAGCTCAACAGTGCCGTTGCAACCAGGATCGACCAACGGGCTACACGGACCTATCAGCTCGGGTTCTGAATCGACTGCTGCCCCAGGAGGATCTTGAGCCAATAACACAGGCTGCATCCAGACCAGCCCAGACACTATGATCGCCGCAGAACAGGGCCTGAATCTAACTCGCATCATGTACCGCTCCAATTATATTTTAGTCCCGTGAAATCACATTATGCGCCCATCTAGGGTATATGAAAACCAGGCCTGGCACCCGGTTACCCATCGGGCTACAGCAACACAAATTCGTAGAACCTGTGAAGAATAAAGCGATACGTACGGACGGGGGTGGTTTCCATTGACATTATCCTGAATGGGATTGTCCTTGTTCCCAGCATGTCAGGTGCAGCCCTATGGGAAGGATCCCAGTTCAAACACCTCGACCCCTGAGTACTGTCGACCTGCGATGTGCCCCGAATCCAGCGCTTTAAATCAGCAGTTTATAGAACCCGGGTGAACGCGCCTTTTTTATCATACCGGAAATGACCGGTCAGATTTGACTGACCAAATGCCCGTCGTCAAATTTGCTCGTGATCATGGGGGCAACGGCTAGAAAACAGCGCTCATATAGACCTAGACACGCAAACAAAAAATCCGAAGCTAAAAATAACCCAACTTGAGCTCTTCGGGCTGTATCATGGTTTTAATCCGGGCTACAGGCCCTGTAGAAAGTGATCAAGCGCTGTATTGGTTTCGACCGGGGCTTCCTGCTGAACCCAGTGACCAGCCCCACTAATGATCGTCGTGCCTCTATAATCGGCACAATTGGCCTCAGCACCTGCATAGAGATCCATTCCAGGGACAAAGCTCCTGACCGCATCTCTTTCACCTGCGATCAGGCAACTGGGTTGCTGCAGTTCTTTGCCACGATGATCCAGTAGCTGCGCAGCGTCGAGGGTCTGTGCCCGATATCGATTCAGTGGGCCACGGAAACCAGACTTTTCAAAGGCCGCAGCATAAACGCTTAGATCCTCATCACTTAACCAGTCAGGAAACGGCTGCGGGTCCAGCAGGTCATCCAGCAAGGCCGCGTCTTCCGGCTTGTGTTTTATCCAGTCGTTCAGGGGAGCATCACCTGAAAGAGAAAAATAGACCTTACGCAGTGCTTGCTGAATATCTGCCGCAAATGCCGATTCGGCAATGTCCGGTGCCTGGAAATACAACTGGTAAAAAAACCGACCCGCATAAACCTGCCGAAACAGATCCAAGGTTGATTGTTCGCTGGATGGCATATACGGCACGCTAAGACCGGCTACTGCGGAAAATGTCGCCGGATAACGCAGCGCGCTATGATAGACAATAGGCGCGCCCCAGTCGTGACCGAACAGGATCACTGGCCCATCTGACAACTGCTGCGCTACAGCCTGGACGTCTGAAGACAATTCAGACAATGTGTAGGCGGCAACGTCGCTGGGATGACTGCTGTCACCGTAACCGCGTACATTCATGGCAGCGATGGTATAACCTCGCTGAGAAAAATAAGCCATCTGATGACGCCAGGAGTACCACAGCTCAGGCCAGCCATGTACACACAAAATAAGCGGCCCACTTCCCTGTACCTTTACCTCCAGCCGAGTATTACCATTATCGACCCAGACTGTATCCATGCTGTCCCCCCGTTTCATTATTTATCCGTTGCCGCCAAGACTACGTATTCTGATCAGCAAGTTAACACGGTCAATAGCCTGATGTTAACCCGGCTTATCAACTAGCTGAGTTCGCGATCGCTCATTGGAAACCACCCGAGGGCAATGCCAAGCCGTCGTCTGGGTCCTTTTAGGTAACGCTAACACCACCGTCACTGGTGGCGGTTTATAAACAGAGGATTAACCGCCGAGTGTGCCTTCGAGACAACCCGATTCGTATTTTATTTTTGAGGCCCTTAGGTCATAAGAAGCACTGGGCTTAGGCTTATCCCTGCGTTTATAAACCAGCCTATGGAGACTTTAGCAGGCCCTCGGGAATTGATTTTCCGGGCAGGTCTGTGCCAATCCCAGCAAAACCAGCACAGTCCGCAGAGACGCAAGGCTTCAGCTTTGATTCTTCATCCCTGAAGATAGGTCGGGCCAGGCTAGCCTTAGGTATTGGTACATGGAAAGCAGTGTTAAGCCGGCCGCCGCATACAGAAGTATATAACCGAGGATCACGGTTATGGCATGGCGGTCCGGGCCACTTGCTAAGAGGACGATGATCGCAATCATCTGAAAGACGGTTTTAATCTTTCCCAGAAAAGACACTGCGACGCCGCGTTTTTCACTATACCGGGCCATCCATTCCCGCAGCGCAGATACAACAATTTCTCGACAGACGATGACCAGCGCTGGAATAGCTAAAATGGCACTGGCATGGACTTCAACCAATAAAACCAGCGCAACGGCGACGATCAGCTTGTCCGCGACCGGATCCAGGAAAGCCCCAAATGCGGTCATCTGGCCCATTCTGCGGGCAAGATAACCATCCAGCCAGTCAGTGATGCTGGCGATGGTAAAAACGCCTGCTGAAGCAATATAGCGGCTCTCTACAGGCAACAGATAAAAACTGATAACCAGAACTGGAATTAGTAAAATTCTAAAACCTGTGATGAGATTAGGTAGACTGATGGCTAGTTTCATAAATAATGATCATTTTGACCTGACTCCAGTTTAACTGTTGTGCAGGGTTGTATAAATGTGTTCCGCTAATTTTTGGCTAATTCCTTCGACCCGAGCAATTTCGGCCATAGAAGCACTCTGCACCTGCTTTACGCTGCCAAAGTACCTTATCAAATTTCTCTTCCGCGTGGCACCAATACCCTGAATCCCATCCAACTGTGATTCAGTCCGTTTTTTGCCGCGACGGTGCCGATGACCGGTAATGGCAAATCGATGACTCTCATCCCTGATATGCTGAATGAGATGTAATCCAGCATGGTCAGGTGGAAGCTCGAGCTCTGCCTTGCCTGGGACAATCAAACTTTCCAGACCCGCCTTTCGACTTGGGCCTTTGGCTACCCCAATAATCAAAACGCCCTCAACCTGCAAGTCTTCTAACACCGCCATTGCCTGGCTTACTTGACCCTTGCCCCCGTCAATAAACAAGATATCGGGAAGATGGCCCTCGCCTTTTTGAAGCCGGGTATAGCGGCGTCTGAGCGCCTGTTCCATAGCCGCGTAATCATCGCCAGCCGCAACATCCTTGATATTAAACAACCGATAGTCCGCTTTCCTGGGGCCGGCCTGGTCAAAAACCACACAAGAAGCAACGGTCGCTTCACCCTGGGTATGGCTGATATCAAAACATTCGAGACGATCTGGCATTTGGTCCAGCCGGAGTGCCTCCTGCAGCGCCAGGAAACGCCGATGCAGGTTATCACGCTGAGCCAGGTGACTGCCTAAGGCCTGCATAGCACTGTTACGCGCTATTCCAAGCCAACGGGCGCGAATGCCACGGACGTTGTCACTGATTCGAACCTTTCTTCCCCTGGCTTGTCCCAGGGCACTTTCCAGTAACATTTTATCGCCCAGTCGTGCGTTGACAACCACTTCATCAGGAACCTCTCGTCCAGCCATCCCGGATAAGTAGAACTGGGAAAGAAAAGCAGCAAGGATGCCAGGTGGTTGTTCGTCCAGTCGGTTAGTGGGGAAGAAATTCTTGTTTCCCAGCATCCGCCCTCCCCTTATAAACATCACCAGGACGCACAGTCCGGCCGCGGTTTTTTCAGCAAAAATAACATCAATATTGCCTTCGGCTGCAACCACATGCTGCTGCTCCTGAATCTTACGAAGGTGCAGAATCTGATCTCTGTGGATAGCGGCCTTTTCATAATCAAGGCTGGCTGCAGCCTGATCCATTCTTTCTGAGTATTGCTCGAGCACCTCATGACTCTTGCCTTCCAGGAATTTAACCGCATTGGTCACGTCAACCCGGTAGTCTTCCTCAGAGATGAGTTCACAACACGGACCTGAACATCGCTTGATCTGGTATTGCAGGCAGGGCCGGGAGCGATTCCTGAAGAAACTATCCTCACAGGAGCGAATCCTGAATGCCTTCTGCAGCACATTAATACTATCCCTGACGGAATAGGCGCTAGGGAAAGGGCCGAAAAACCGACCGCTTTTCTTCCGCGCACCGCGATGAAAAGCTAACCGCGGATAAGTTTCCTGGATGGACAGATAAATAAAAGGATAAGACTTATCATCCTTAAACAGGATGTTGTAAACCGGCCGCCATTCCTTTATCTGAGATTGTTCCAGCAACAGCGCCTCAGTCTCACTGTCGGTTACGGTCACATTAACATCGGCGACTCGAGCTACCAGCGCCAGGGTCTTGGCATCCAGAGAGGTCTTGCGAAAATAACTACCAACCCGATTCTTAAGATTCTTGGCCTTGCCTACATAGAGAATATCACCCTCTTCAGACAACATGCGGTAAACACCCGGCCGGGTGGTCAGGTTTTTCAGGAAAGCCTTGCTATCAAAGGACGTCATTTCGCAAGCCTGGCTGCTGTCTTCACAGCAGCGATCAACATGGCCTCAGTCAACCGGCCTGTCTGGGTGTTATAGCGACTGCTATGGTAAGAATCGACTAACCAATGTTCTGCATCCAGCCTGTGTGCCTGGGCATGAACGAAAGGGAAGTCTTTCTGACGCAGGCCCAACGCACGAATTATTCTCTCGTGCGCAACCCGGCCCAAAGCGAAAACAACCCCATGGGGTCGTGCCTTAAAGGCCTTTATCTCAGGTAAAAAGAACCGCTCACAACGCTTGAGCTCATCTGTTTTCGGCTTATTTTGTTCCGGCAGGCACTTCAGCACGTTGGTAATGGCAACCTTGTCTAGAAGATCGAGCCGGCCTAATACTGAACGCAGAAATTGACTTGAAGCATCCCCTTCAAAAGGAATACCGGTCCGGTTGGCCCCATGCAGGCCGGGTGCCAGGCCAACGATCAGGATCGCCGCACCGGCTGGCTCCACTGCCGGCACCGGTTGATTCCAGTAGTCAGGATAGCGCTGCTTAAGCGACTTGAACTGCCGCCTCAGGGCCGGGCACCTCTGACACGTTAGCAAGGCCTCATGGGTACTCTTAGCTACCGGTCCGTTCGGCAAGTTCCCGTCCGTATACTGATTCGTTGCTGACATATTAACCGTTCACACTTAACCTGGGTATACAAACCATGGGGCCTGCCTGTGAATCGAGCGGTTAATCGGCTCTCAAGGCACGCAACCGGGCCCAACCGGCCAACTGTGCCCACTAACATACTGGTTCAAGCGGCGACTTCTGATGCCATTAGACCATGTTTTATGGAAAGCTTAGTGAGCTCAACATCATTCTTGATATCCAGCTTTTCAAAAATCCGATAACGGTAACTATTCACGGTTTTTGGACTCAGGGAGAGCTTATCTGCCATCTCAGGTGCGCTCATACCTTTAATCACCATCAGCGTCACCTGCATCTCACGCCCGGATAACAGCTCGAAAGGAGACTGCCCGCTCTCATCGAAGGGGCGCAACGCCAGGTTCTGGGCAATCTCTGAACTAATGTAGCGTTTGCCGGCACAAACCCGCTTAATCGCTTTGACCATTTCTACCGGGTCGGTTTGTTTAGTCAGATAACCGAGCACTCCGGCATCAAATAACCGGGTTGGGAAGGGTTCTGCTTCATGCATGGTCAAGGCAATTATTTTTACTTCCGGCTTCACGCGAAGGCAGCGTCGAGTCGCTTCCAGCCCCCCTATCCCCGGCATTTGGATATCCATAAGAACCACATCAGGGCTGAGACTCCGGACTAACTCAATCGCCTGTTCGCCACTTTCTGCTTCACCGATGATGCTGATTCCGGGTTGGTCCTCCAGTAAGCGGGTCGTACCGAAACGCACTAACTGGTGATCATCCACAACAAGTACTTTAATCATGTGACTCTCCTTTCATAGCGGGCTATAAAGTGGACCAGTTAGAGCAGCATCTTAAACCGGTCATTTAGCGCGCGGTTTAAAGCGTCGCTGAACGTCTGTACTGATACTGATATCGCCAAGCAGAACCCGTTTTTTTCACCTATCCCTAAAGAAATCGGTGTGTAATTAGGCTCTAATATCTCGATATCTCAGTATACAAAACGCGCAGCCCTCGCTTTTATACGGTTCCCGGTTTCATTACCTGAACCTAGCACAAACCAGCATGCCCCTATCAGAATCACTCCTCCAGTCGATATTTCCCAGTGACGTGTAAGAGATATCTCACACGCCGGTAAACGCCTGCAGGCCGGTCTGCGCCCTTCCCAGGATTAACGCATGAATGTCATGGGTTCCTTCGTAGGTGTTGACTGTTTCCAGATTCATGACGTGACGGATGACATGGTATTCATCAGAAATGCCGTTTCCACCATGCATATCTCTCGCTAAACGTGCAACGTCCAATGCCTTGCCGCAATTGTTTCGCTTCATTAGCGAAATATTTTCAACCGCAAGATTATCGTCATCCATCAGACGGCCGATTCGAAGCGCCCCCTGAAGCCCTAACGCAATTTCAGTTTGCATATCTGCCAGCTTCTTCTGAATTAATTGATTCGCTGCAAGTGGACGGCCGAACTGAATTCGGTCTAGCGTATACGAGCGCGCGGCATGCCAGCAGAATTCAGCCGCACCCATAGCACCCCATGCGATGCCATAACGTGCCTTATTAAGGCAACCGAATGGGCCAGCCAGGCCTTTTGTATTGGGTAACAGGTTCTCTTCAGGTATCTCAGCATCGCTGAGGACAATTTGACCGGTAACAGACGCGCGCAAGCTAAATTTACCCTCGATTTTTGGTGTCTCAAAACCAGGTGTCCCTCGTTCGACAATAAAGCCGCGAATCACGCCGTCTAGTTTCGCCCAGACGACCGCAAGATCTGCAATAGGTGAGTTGGTAATCCACATCTTAGCGCCATTCAACAGATAACCATTCTCGGTTTTCTCGGCCCGAGTGATCATGCTTCCGGGATCTGAACCATGATCAGGCTCGGTCAGTCCAAAACAACCCACGAGTTCGCCGGTTGCAAGACCTGGTAGGTATTTCTCGCGCTGGGCTTCACTGCCATAGGTATAAATCGGATGCATGACGAGCGACGATTGAACACTCATCGCAGAGCGATAACCACTATCGACGCGTTCGACTTCTCTGGCAACCAGCCCATAAGACACATAATTCACGCCGGAACAGCCATATTTTTCAGGAATGGTAGCGCCAAGCAAACCCAGCTCACCCATCTCATTCATGATTTCGCGATGAAATTCTTCATCTCGGTTAGCCTGTAACACACGGGAAAACAATTTGTCTTGAGCATAGTCGCGCGCAGTGTCTTTAATCATGCGTTCGTCTTCAGTAAGTTGCTCATCAAGGAAAAAAGGATCATCCCATTTGAAATTGGACATTTGGCCTCCATCAGGCATATGTTGAATAGCACTTCGAGGTAAGGATGCTTACAATACAGTTCGTGTAATGCTGGTCACTACCACCTGACTTCCAGTGCGGAATAAATTAAGCGCGCAATAATATTATATTCAGTGTTCGAGGGATAGGTGCTCGCTGAATTTGATCAGAATGTCCTCATCGACAGTGACCACACCGATCGCTCTTAGTCGGTAATGCCGGTAAAAAACCATGTATCAATTAATCAGAAGCACACAAAACAGGAATTAATATGGCACTTGATCAGGAAACAATGAATCAGTTACTCAACACCGTAGATCGGTTTGTTGAACAGAGGTTGCGCCCTCTCGAATCTCTGGTCGGTGAAAATGACAAGATCCCTGATGATGTCATTGAAGAAATGAAACAGTTAGGCTTTTACGGCCTAACGATACCTGAGGCTTATGGTGGGCTTGGGCTCACTATGAGTGAGGAAATTCAGGTTGTCAGGCTGTTTGGGCACACCTCCCCCGCTTTTAGATCTGCTTTTGGTACCAATGTTGGCATTGGATCCCAATCCCTGGTCATCGACGGCACCGAGGCCCAAAAACAGCAGTATTTACCAAAAATGGCGACAGGCGAAATTGTTGGGTCTTTCTGCTTGACC
>CAZGCW010000148.1:0-9698 GCA_964524295.1 uncultured Pseudomonadales bacterium | reverse complement strand
GGTTTTATAAGCTGATATACCGGAACCACTATGAACCGCGGAACAACCAGCCAGTAGAACAATCCAACATGCCATGAACCATATTTTCATCGTTAATCGACCAACTGTTGTGCAATCTTCTGATATCGAGAGCTTCTTTTAGTCCTGTCATCTACCTTACCCGCTAACTGACCACAAGCAGCATCGATATCTTCCCCGCGAGTAGTCCGCACCATTGTCGCATATCCAGCCTGGACAAGCTTTTCCTGAAAAAAACGAACCGCTCTGTTGGAGGGTCGTTTAAATCCGGAACCCGGAAAACCATTGAAAGGAATCAGGTTAATCTTGCAGGGAAAATCCTGCAGGAGCGCTACCAATTCATGCGCATGCTGGGCCTGGTCATTAACGCCGTCGAGCAATATATATTCAATTGTGATTGTCCGCTTTTCGCCTAGATTTAACGCATAGTCCCGGCTGGCATCTAATAATTCAGCAATCGGATACTTACGGTTAAGTGGTACCAACTGGTCCCTGAGCTGATCGTTGGGCGCATGCAGCGATATCGCAAGAGACGCATCGGTATTTTCTTTCAAACGGCGAATACCCGGTACGACCCCTGCCGTTGAAATAGTCACCTTGCGCTTGGATAGTCCATAACCGAGGTCATCCATCATCACCGACACAGCCGGAATGACCTCATCGGCATTCAGCAAAGGCTCGCCCATACCCATGAAAACAACATTGGTAACACGCTGGCCATTCTCTGGCTGGGCCTCTAAAATTCGCTCTACGACGCGCAGCTGGCCGACAATTTCACCCGCAGTCAAATTAGAGTTAAAGCCCTGCTTACCCGTCGAACAAAATGTGCAATCCAGGATACAACCAACCTGAGACGAGACACAGAGTGTCCCGCGAGTGTCTTCGGGGATATAAACGGTTTCAAAGGCACTTCCTGTCCTTGATCGCATCAACCACTTGCGCGTTCCATCTGTTGAACGCTTCTCACTCATCACCTCTGGCTCGAGGATTTCAGCAATGCTATCAAACTCAGCACGAAGCTTTTTAGAAATATCAGTCATCTGCGAAAAATCATCAACAAAACGATGATGCAACCACTTCATTACCTGACTGGTTCGATAAGGTTTTTCGCCAAGTTCACCAAGCATAGAGGTCATCTGAGGCTGACTCAGCCCCAGAAGATCATGTTTTGATGAACAGTCTTTCATCATCGACTACACAATTGCTCATCAGAAAAGAAATAAGCTATCTCGCGGGCAGCCGATGCCGGGGCATCTGAGCCGTGCACGGCGTTAGCATCAATGGATTGAGCGAAATCCGCTCTGATGGTTCCAGCATCTGCTTCCTGGGGATTGGTCGCGCCCATTAACTCCCGGTTCAGGCTGATAGCACCTTCTCCCTCAAGAACCTGAACAACAACGGGTCCGGAAGTCATAAAACGAATCAAGTCCGCAAAGAAACCCTTGCCATCATGTTCAGCATAAAAGCCTTTTGCTTTTTCCTCGGTTAAATGTTCCATCCGTGATGCGATAACTTGTAACCCGGCGTGCTCGAAACGAGCAACAATTTGACCGATTACATTTTTTGCCACTGCATCTGGCTTGATGATTGAAAAAGTTCGTTCTATTGCCATGAAAGCTCCCAAAATGCGCTAAAGTAAAAATTTAAGGGGCAGCATTATACTCGTGAATTCACGGGCAAAATAGTGGTAACTTACCTGTAAGGACTGCTAATTTCAGTCGATTTCATCCATCCAGGCCATTTGGATGGCCTCCAGGATCTTTTCACCACAGTGATTCGGATCATCTTCAAATCCATCCAACTGCTCTACCCACTGCTTCAGATCCGTAAATCGAATAGTCAGCGGATCCGTTTCCGGATATTTTTCTGATAAATCAATCGCAATTTCATTAATATCAACCCATCTCATATGACTGCCTCTTTGTAGACCTTTCCATCCTTTCCTGACAGGAGTCACACTTTGGCTTAGGAGAACCTGAACACCAACACAAAGCGCCTTTACACTTCTCAAACCATCCTTCAATGATTTTCTGACACCTGGTTGATGGTGTATTTTGGGATTTCCACGACCAGGTCCTCATCTCCAACCATCACCTGACAACTGAGCCTCGAATCTGGCTCCAGGCCCCAGGCTTTATCAAGCAAGTCATCCTCGGTCTCATCCGAGGGCTCTAGCGAATCAAACCCTTCTCGCAAGATCACATGACAGGTTGTACAGGCACACGCCATTTCACAGGCATGCTCAATTTGAATGTTATTATCAAGCGCCAGATCAATCAGGGCATCACCCGGCTCAGCGTCGATAATGGCACCCTCGGGACACCTTTCTTCATGCGGTAAAATAATAATTCTAGGCATGGCCTTGCTACTCCGAAACCATTTCAACATGTTTCCCGGCTAATGCTTGTCTAACGGATGCATCCATACGCATAGCAGCAAAGCCTTCACTGGCGAGACCCAATTGCTTATTCACTCTTTCAATTTCCGCAATATTCTCACCCTGGACTGCAGCACCCAGTTCTTCAATCAGTTGGTGAAGGCCATTAATTGACTCACTATCCAGAAACTGATCGCCATCCTTTGCTATTGCCGCCATCACTGCATCCATTTGAGCCTGCGCATCCACCCTTGTTTCGGCCAGCATTCGCGCTTCAACATCCTGCCTTGCATACGTAACTGAGGCTCGCAGCATATTGGTGATTTCTGTTTCATCGAGGCCATAGGTTGGTTTTACCTCGATACTGGCCTTGACTCCCGTTTCCAACTCCTCTGCAGAAACAAACAACAGACCATCCGCATCTACCTGGAAAACAACTTGGATTCTGGCAGCCCCCGCAACCATCGGCGGGATCCCTCGCAATTCGAACCGGGCCAAAGAACGGCAGTCTGGAACCAGTTCACGCTCCCCCTGTAAAACGTGAATCAACATCGCAGTCTGACCATCTTTTGAGGTTGTAAATTCCTGTGCCCTGGAAATAGGGATCGGCGAATTTCTAGGGATAACCTTTTCTACCAGACTCCCCATCATTTCAAGCCCCAGAGACAAAGGCAGCACATCAAGTAATAGCATCTCTTCATCGGGTTTGTTACCCACCAGCACATCAGCCTGGACCGCTGCCCCTAGGGCAACCACCTTGTCGGGATCGATATGAGAAAGCGGTTGAAAGCCAAAAAAGCTTTCCACTCTCTGCCTTACCAAGGGAACCCGAGTCGCGCCACCAACCAGAACCACCTGTTTAATATCCGTTTTCGTCAGGCCAGCATCTCGAATCGCTCGCCTGCAGGCTTTCATACTGTTTTCCACCAGCGGCTGTATCGCTTGTTCAAATTCTCGCCGGTTGATCACGCCTGACCATGTAAAGGCCGCTAAATCCAGATCTATAGAAACCCGGTCAAGCCGACTAAGATCTTCTTTAATTGCTCTTGCTTCTAACAGCAATGCTCTTCGTGAACTCGCATCTAAATCTCCCTGATACTGACTTCTATCCAGTAACATTCGTACCAGGCACTCGTCAAAGTCATCACCACCAAGACTGGTATCACCGGCAGTCGAAAGCACTTCAAAGACGCCTTTTTGAAGGTTCAACAATGAAATATCAAAGGTACCACCACCCAGATCGTAAATCGCAATAATGCCCTGTTCTCCACTATCTAACCCATAGGCAATCGCTGCTGCTGTCGGCTCGTTTAACAATCTCAACACAGGAAGACCCGCTACTGCTGCGGCATCCCGGGTAGCCTGTCGTTGCGCTTCGTCAAAATACGCCGGGACGGTGAGCACAATACCGTCAAGTTTGCCTGCCAGGGCCTGTTCACCTCTATAAGCCAGCGCACTAAGAATCTCAGCTGATACCTGAACCGGACTAATCTCCCCACTCACGGTCTGCAGTTTAACCATACCTGAGGATCCCCTCGAAAATTGGTAGTTTTCCAACTGATCTCGGCTGGCAATATCCTCTAAGCCCCGACCCATCAATCTTTTTGCAGAGGCGATGGTGTTCAGCGGATCTTCTCGCGCAGCCTCAACCGCAGTCTGCCCCACATTGACCCCGTCCGGCTGGTAGCGTACCACTGACGGTAGCAAATGATTTCCCGACTCATCAGGCAGCGTCACTGCAGACCCTTCCCGAACCACTGCGATCAATGAGTGCGTCGTACCCAGGTCAACGCCTGCGCCACGTTTCCTTTGATGTGGATCGACAACGACCCCGGGTTCCGTTATTTGTATCAGTGCCATATCAGTATCCCAGTATTTTCTCTTCTACTTGCCTGGCACTTTTCTCTAATTTTGCCATGAACTGCATTTCATAAATTCCCTGCCGAGCCTGACTCATATTGCCAGCCTCATAAGCGGAGGCAAATTCCTTTTGCAGTTCAGCAATTTGCTCTGATAGTGACTGAATCAGTTCATCCAGCTGCTCTGCGTCAGCGCTGTTATTTTCAATGGAATCTATTTCTTCACGGAGCTCAATCTGCTTGATTAAAAATGCAGGATCTATCTGTGGGTTTTCAACGAGTTCAACACCCGATTGCACTAAAAGGTAAATTGCTCGCTTTAATGGGTCCCGCAGATTCTGGTAGGCCTCATTAATCTGCATCGCCCACTGCACAGCCAAACGCTGCTCCTGATCACTTGATCCAACATAACGATCAGGGTGCGAGGTTTTCTGAAGTTTAAAGTACCGATCAGCAAGATCATCTAAATCGATTGAAAAAGTGACCGGCAATTGGAATAGTTCAAAGTAGTTCTGGCCGAAATTCACAGGATTTTCGCACCCACACTAGACGGTGAAACTCTCACCGCAACCGCATTCTCCCTTAACATTGGGGTTTTTAAACTCAAAACCCTCATTCAAACCCTGTTTCACATAATCCATCTCTGTACCATCGACATAAACCAGGCTTTTCGGGTCAATAAAGACATTGATACCCTGACAATCGTAGCTAATATCATCTGCCTGCGGGTCATCTACCGGCTCTATCACATACATTAAACCGGAGCATCCGGTTGTTTTCACAGACAACCTGATACCCACCCCGTGACCTCTTTTTTTGAGATAGTCGTGGACATGCTCCACTGCCACATCGGTCAAACTAATACCCATCTTTATAATTCTCTGATCCTGTTCTACGCTTTATCTGAATTTGCTGCTTTTTTATCGCGATAATCATTAACCGCTGCTTTAATCGCATCCTCCGCCAACACAGAGCAATGAATCTTCACAGGTGGCAATGCCAGTTCTTCGGCTATCTCGGTGTTTTTGATACTTTCCGCAGCCTCTATGGACCGGCCTTTAACCCATTCTGTTAATAACGAACTCGAAGCAATCGCCGAACCACAACCATAGGTTTTAAATTTAGCATCTTGAATAATGCCTGCTTCATCCACCTTTATCTGTAATCGCATAACATCACCGCAAGCAGGGGCGCCCACCATTCCCGTGCCAACCTGGCTGTCCTTGTCATCCATCTTCCCGACATTACGGGGATTTTCATAGTGATCCATCACTTGGTCGCTATAAGCCATGTCATTACTCCAATATCAGAAACCTAGTGGGCTGCCCACTCTATTTTGTTCATGTCTACACCGTCTTTGTACATATCCCAAAGGGGTGATAGATCTCTTAATTTTTCAACTGCGCCTCGGACCTGCGCTATTACTCTGTCAACATCATCTTCGCTGGTGAACCTGCCAACGGAGAACCTCAACGAACTGTGCGCTAACTCATCATTCATACCCAGCGCTCTCAACACATAAGAAGGTTCGAGACTAGCTGATGTACAGGCTGAACCGCTCGAGACAGCAACCTCCGGTAACGACATGATCAGTGATTCACCTTCAACGAAGTTAAAACTGATATTAATAATCCCAGGCACATGACGTTCCAGGTCACCATTTGCATAGACCTCTTCCATATCCCTGAAACCTTCCCAAAGTCGCTGTCGCAACGCGAGTGTTCTTGCTGCTTCGGCCTTCATCTCTGACTGGGCAATTCGACAAGCCTCGCCCATGCCGACGAGCTGATGTGTCGCCAGCGTTCCCGAACGCATCCCCCGCTCATGCCCGCCTCCATGCATCTGGGCTTCCAGCCGGACTCTTGGCTTACGTCGCACGTAGAGTGCACCCACACCCTTGGGCCCATACATTTTGTGCGCTGAAAATGACATCAGGTCCACTTTCAATGCCGACAAGTCAATCGGCACCTTACCGGCACCCTGGGCCGCATCGACGTGAAAAAAGACCTTTTCCTGCCTACAAACCTCGCCGATGGCAGCTATATCATTCCTGACACCAATCTCATTGTTCACATGCATAATGGAAACGAGGGTCGTATCTTCCCGAATGGCCTGCTGCACTTGCTCAGCTCGAATCAGGCCATCCTCGCCTGGCTCAAGATAAGTCACTTCAAATCCATCTCGCTCAAGATGTCGACAGGTATCAAGAACCGCTTTATGTTCAATCTTTGACGTAATCAGGTGCTTGCCCTTTTTTCTATAAAACTGTGCAACACCTTTAATCGCCAGATTATCTGATTCCGTGGCGCCTGAAGTCCACACAATTTCCCTGGGATCGCAGTTAACCAGATCAGCAACTTGACGCCTGGCGACTTCAACTGCCTCTTCAGCCTCCCAACCGAATTTATGAGATCGACTGGCCGGGTTCCCAAAGTTACCTTCTGTCAATAAACATTCGCTCATCTTCTGAGCTACTCTAGGATCTACCGGCGTTGTCGCCGCATAATCAAAATAAACTGGCTCCCTCATTTTAACTCCGCTAAATTTGCTCTGCTGGCAACAACATCGATTTACTCTGCCCACGGGCACTTCCTGCCTGAAACTCATTCTGTCGCCGGGCAATCTTCTGGGTTTGTCTTTTTTCTACAAGGCTACCCAAGTCGACCCCACTCAGGAACTTATGAATCTGTTCGCTAAGATCAGACCATAATTCATGGGTGAGGCATGTCTCGCCACCCTGGCAATCGGCCTTACCGGCACATCGCGTCGCGTCAACGTGCTCATCCACAGACCCAACAATATCCGCAATGAAGATTTCGCGACAGCTTCTACTCAGTTGATAACCACCACCTGGTCCGCGCACACTATCAACCAGATGATTCCGCTTCAGTTTTGCAAACAACTGCTCCAGATAAGACAGGCTGATTGCCTGCCGGTCTGAAATATCAGACAAACTGATCGGTCCTTCATCTTCGTGCATCGCCAGGTCAACCATTGCGGTCACCGCATATCGACCTCGAGCTGTGAGTTTCATCGTCCTATCATCTCAGGGTAATAACCCCATTTATTCGTTTGAATTTCCAAGCCTGAGTAACACCTGGGGAATAGTTCATGACGCGATGGCAAGTTTACAGCACTCATATAAAATAACCAAGCGTTTTAGTCGGGTATTTTAGACTCGCCTCCTTCTAAAAGGTTCTCTCTTTAAAAGGTTCTCTTTCCACTACCGTGGCCCCTCACCCTTCACCACAGGAAACCCAATCTGCCCTATCTTGTAATATTACCTGTTTAGAGGTCATCCTTAACCGGGCTTGAAGAATGGTTAATCGCCGTCAAAAAACCCCTAAGGATATTCATTTCCATCTGATCAGGGTTGATTCTATAAAATAACCGCCTCAGGCGGCTCATCAGTTGCCGCGGATTATCCGGGTCGTGGAAGCCCACCTGCACCAGCGTACGCTCAAGATGCTCAAAAAAATGAGTCATATCCTCTGCTGAAGCCAACGGCTGATCCCAAATCTCCTGGGTGGGTTCAAGTCCAGACTGACTAACGAGTTCGTAACAAATTACTTGTACTGCCATTGCCAGATTAAGAGAACTGTAATCACCACTGGTCGGGATGTTGACATGATAATGACAATTCTGTAGTTCTTCGTTCTTAAGCCCTCTGTCCTCCCGACCAAAAACAATGGCCGTCTCTTCGCCCTTATGGTTCATCTCCAGGGTCTTTTCTGCGCAGCTAACCGGATTGAGGAGCGGCCATGGAATCTTACGTTCTCGAGCTGAGGTCCCTATGACCAAACTACAATCTGCTATCGCCTCGGCAAGGCTGCTACAGACGACCGCCTCATCAAGCACATCCGCCGCACTGACCGCCCTGAAGGTAGCCTGGGCGCTAGGGAACTCAGCAGGATTCACCAGATACAATCGACTGATGCCCATATTTTTCATCGCTCGTGCAGCTGCACCAATGTTCCCAGCGTGGGAGGTTTCTACTAATACGATTCGGATTTTCTTAAAATCCATTGCTTCAGCCATGTCGATTTTTCCAGGATAATATTACAAGTGATTTAGCTTACGATCTGTTACTATCTCGCCTCTTTATAATTTGACCCTGTGAACCGATGGAACCAATGGTAAATATAGTGCTCCGCGGAGCGCGCGAAGCAGCAATTCACATTGCCAGGGCATTCGATCGTCCGGATCTGATTAAAATCAGCAAGAAGGGCCCTAATGATTTCGTGACTAATATCGATCAGGAAACTGAAGCAATTATAGCAGATACGATTACCAAGACATTTCCGACGCATCGAATTGTCGGAGAAGAAGGCGGCTTGATTACCGGCCCCGAAAAAGCCGAATTCGAGTGGGTCATTGACCCCATTGACGGGACTACTAATTTCACTCGACAAATCCCTCATTTCTGTATATCAATTGCCTGCCTACATCATGATGTTCTTGAACACGCCATCGTCATCGACCCTATCCGGCAGGAAGAATTTATCGCCTCCCGAGGACAAAGCAGCAAATTAAACGACAAAAAAATCCGTGTTTCTCAACTGGAGTTACTCAACGGCGCGGTTATAGCGACAGGTGGCCGGTATCCACAACAGGAGAAGTCTTCCCAGGCAGGCTTAATTCAGGAACTCATGTCGGAGGGCTGCTCTATGCGCTGGCCTGGCAGTGCAGCCCTTGAACTTGCCTATGTTGCAGCAGGACGACTGGATGGATTGTGGATGAAAAACCTCAAGCTCTGGGACATGGCTGCCGGCGCCTTACTGATACAGGAGGCCGGCGGACTATTAGGAGACTTTGATGGAAAACTGAATCACCTGAAAAACGGTGATCTGGTGGCCGCAAGCCCTAAAATCTTTAAAAGCCTCAGTCCCTTGGTCAAAAAAGCCCTAGGGAACCAGGCTTAAGAATCCCACAGGCCGCTCAAAACTCTTCCAAATCTGCCCCTTCTTTCACTGGCACCAGCAAATCTTCTCGGTTCAGCTTAAGTAACAACAGGGTATTGGCGGCAACATAGATTGATGAATAGGTTCCCACGACTACACCCGCAATCAGGGCTTTGGCAAAACCACTGATCAGTTCGCCACCCAACAGCAGTAGAGCAAACAGCACCAGCAAGGTCGTGAAAGAGGTAATCAGGGTTCTGCCAAGCGTTTGGTTCAAAGAGATGTTAACGATTTCTACAGAACTACCCCGTCTTAACTTCCTGAAATTTTCCCTAATACGGTCGGAAACTACAATAGTGTCATTGAGTGAATAACCGATCACTGCAAGCAAGGCCGCTAACACCGTGAGATCAAACTCCCAGCGAATTAACGAAAAAATACAATGCAGTTATGCTTGTAAAAATAGCTTCAAAAGTTCTTGGTGGCAAAGGCGGAGGAGGTAGAAAAGATTTTGCACAAGCAGGGGGAACAAATAAAGATAAG
>CAZGCW010000147.1:0-9820 GCA_964524295.1 uncultured Pseudomonadales bacterium | reverse complement strand
GCCTTAGCGGTAGAAACCGATGATGCTGTGATTCTCATGGATTGCGGTGGCGGCGGCAGGATGTCAGCCAACATGATTGAGCTGTTACGCCAGCACACCGACAAGCCGGTATCCGCGATTTGTTATTCTCATGGCCATCTCGGTTATAACGACGGAGCCAGTGAATGGATAACACATAACCAGGACCGCCATGAAAACCCTCCCCTGATTATTGCCCATGAGAACTGTCTGCATCGTTACCGCAGATACAGAGAGACTCAGGGTCTGCAGACCATTCTCGCCCACATGCAGTTCCCCGGCCTGCCCCTTCGCTTTAATCTGGTTGACCCCAGTCTGACTTTCAATGATCGGATTTCCTTATCAACTCAGGGCAGGCGAATAGAACTCCTGCATGTACCCTCTGAAACAGATGACTGTATCGCCCTGTGGCTACCTGACGAAGGCATTTTGTATGCAGGAGCTGCCTTTCCGGGAACAACCCTCCCGAACATCGGCACCCCATTACGCAGCCAGCGCTTCACCCTGCGTTGGGCCGAGTCCCTGGACCTGATGGCAGCTTTAAAACCAGAAACGCTGATCCAGGAATTTGGTCCAGTCATCACCGATCCAACCGAAATACAAAATCGAATAACGAAAACAGCCTCGTTGCTACGATGGTTTCGCAACCAGGTCGTTGAACGGATGAACCTGGGACTATCAGAAAACGAAATTCTTGAAGACATGCGTTATCCTGATGATCTACAGGAGCTGGATTACCTAAAGGCACGATATGGCGCACCCGAATACATCGTCCGGGACGTGTATCGCCAGGAAAATGGCTGGTGGAACAGAAATCCCACCGATCTGCATCCAGCTGACGCTAAGGCGGCTGGCGATGCCATTTTAGCAGCCGTTAATGGGACCGAATCCATTGAGACTTATGCCAAACAACTAGAAGATTCCGGTGATACTCAACTGGCTCTGCATGTTATCGATCTGATCGCGAATGCAGGCACGATCACAGACCAAGTACTTGCAGCCAGAAGGATCAAGGCAGGGCTTTGTCGCAAGCGGGCCAAGGAGGTGCGGCCTTATGTTTCAAAAGCCCTTTATAACTCCTCTGCAGATTTACTCGAAAAAGGCGTTATTTCCTGGGTCGCGCCAAGGTAAGCAGGTCAATCCAGGAAGACAACTCGAGTACCCAGATTACCGCCTGCGAGTAGATCAACGAATGCAGCTGGTGCGTTTTCGAGCCCTTTTATTTCATCAACTATACTGGTGAGTTGACCCGTGTCTAACCAATTGGATATTTCCGCACGTGCTGATGGGTATTGTTCAAGAAAATCAAAGACCAGGAAGCCCTGCATCCGGATTCGTTTGTTGACTAACAATCCAGGTATTCCTTTTGGTCCGGGTTCAGGTGAATCAGTATCATATTGCGAGACCACACCACAACAGACGATTCGGCCATTCAAGTTCAACCGAAACAGTGCCGAACCCAATACAAAGCCACCCGTATTATCAAAATAAACATCAACGCCGTTCGGTGTTAACTCTTTCAAAGCACCTCGATAATCGCCCTGTTTGTAATTCACTGCTGAATCAAACCCCAACCGATCAATCAAGCGCTCACATTTGTTATTCTGTCCTGCTATTCCAACGACCTGGCAGCCTTTAATCTTGGCTATCTGCCCAACCAGGTGTCCCACCGATCCGGCTGCGGCTGAGATCATCACCGTTTCACCCGCTTCAGGTTGGCCGATCCGTAATAATCCAAAATAAGCCGTCAGGCCATTGACGCCCAATGGCCCTAAATAATGTATCGACGACTGCTCGCTGGGAATTTTCTCAACCGCATGCGCCTTTTGTATCGAGTAACGCTGCCAACCCGTGGAACAAACGACTTTATCCCCTTCAGAAAATTTCTCATCCATGGATTCAACGACAATACCAATGCCGGTGCCGCCCATAACGATACCGGTCGTCGGCGCCCCTGCATAACTTGCGCTTCCCTGTAAGCCAGCCCTGGACCCTGCGGCGATAGCAAAGGCCTCGGTCTTAACTAAGATCTCACCGGTTTGTGGTTGGCCTATTTCATTCTCTGCAAGACGATAGTGATCGACTGACAATTTACCGCTGGGCAGTTGGTCTATTAAAATCTGTTGATTTTTCATGTTGGATTACCCTGAATTTTATAGCCATTCTATTCTGCCTGCTTGAATCCGACTCGACTACCGTTTTTTCGGTCACAGGACAAAACCACCCAATTCGAGGCAGCGTTGAGGTAAACTTTGGTCGCTAACTCGGTTAAGATCGATTTCACTCAATCATGAAGGACCTACCGTGTTCTACAAATACCACTTGCTTTTCATCGCCACCGCTATCCTGCTCGTATGCAGTGCCTGTAATCCAGTGGAAGAAACCGGACAGGGAGCTGGAACTGAACTAACCGAATCAGGACCCAGTTGGAGCAAGGGTGCAATGGTAACCGCAGCCAATCCACATGCCGTCGATGCAGCTATGGCAATCCTGGCTAAAGGCGGCAGCGCCATCGATGCTGCGATAGCAGCACATAGTGTGCTCGGCCTGGTTGAACCACAAAGCTCTGGATTGGGTGGTGGCGCCTTCATGCTGAGCTATAACAAGGCCACTGATAAGCTCAGTTTTATTGATGGTAGAGAGACAGCACCCGCACTGGCTCGCATCGACATGTTCATGAAAGAAAATGAAGTCATGGGTTTTATCGAAGCCTGGCAAAGTGGCATCGCCGTGGGCACCCCCGGTGCCGTCGCACTTTATGCCAGCGCTCACCAGATGGGGGGACGTCTACCCTGGCCTGACCTGTTCGAAACTGCAATTGAGCTGGCTAGTAACGGCTTTTTGGTTTCGCCAAGACTGGCCGGTTATCTGCCAGCCATGGCGCGCCGAAGCAGGCTGGCTATCAATCCGGACACCGCAGCTTATTTCTATCCTGATGGCGAAGCGCTCCAGGAAGGGGACCTGTTAAAGAACCCAGCTTATGCAGCCACCTTGAGTCGCATCGCCCTAGAAGGTCCCAGAGCGTTTTATACCGGTGATATCGCCCAGGCCATTGTCGATGCAGCTAATGCTGAGCCAAACGGCGGATCATTAAGTCTCGATGACCTTGCCAATTACAGCAGCGTTGATAGACCTGTTATCTGTGGCCCATTCAGAGATTTGCAGATCTGCACAACATCACCGCCTTCATCCGGCGGGGCTCAGATTATGATTGCGAATTTGTATGATCACCTCGTAGCGGATGACTCAACAAATGCCGACAAGGTCGCAGCCTTTACCGATGCACAGAGATTAGCCTATGCAGACCGAGACCATTATTTCGGTGACCCAGATGAAGTGGCGATTCCCCTCGAAGCATTGTTGAGCCCAACTTATCTGCAACATCGAGCCAGTCAACGATTCGAACCTCAGGCGACGCCCACACCCGGAGACCCTGCTGTTGTCATGGATGATCTAGCAATGGTCCCTCAGTGGGCAAGAGACACAACCGAGGAGATGTCAGGGACAACGCACCTCTCTATTATCGATCTGGATGGTAATGCGGTCTCCATGACTGCAACCATTGAAGGTGCATTTGGCTCCCAGCGCTGGGCGAAGGGGTTCCTGCTGAACAACGAGATGACCGATTTTGCCAAATCAGTACCTGAAGATGGTACTAAACTGGCTAATGCGGTCGCCCCTAACCGACGGCCCAGATCCTCCATGTCACCGACCATGGTATTCGATCAGGAAAATAACCTGCGGATGGTTACCGGATCACCAGGAGGTAATTCAATTCCAGCCTATGTCGCCAAAACCATCATCGGCGTACTGGACTGGGGACTGAGTGCACAGCAAGCGGTCGACTATCCGAATATTATTGCTCGTGGCGAGAAAGTAAGGGTCGAAATAGCCGAGCCTGAAGGCAAAGCCATCGCTGAAGACCTCGACTCTCGCGGCTATGTCGTGCAGGAACGCGCCGGTGAAAACTCTGGACTGCACATCATTGTGGTAGAAACCATGGGTCTGGATGGCGCGGCAGACAAGCGCCGAGAAGGTAAAGTGAGTTCAATCAACTCACAGGCACCCTAAATAGGCTCGTTCTTAAATAAAGGATCCAAACATGCGCAGAGCTGCGATTGTTTCACCCATCAGAACCGCTGTCGGAGGCTTCCTTGGCAGTCTCCAACCCCTCAATGCAGAGGAACTGGCTGCTCAGGTAATCGCAGAACTGATCACCCGAACCCGCATCGACCCGGAAAGAATTGAAGAAGTTATATTCGCTCAGGGTTACCCCAATGGCGAGGCACCCTGCATCGGTCGGTGGGCTGCCCTGGCAGCGGATCTACCCCTCCATGTTGCCGGCAGCCAGGTAGATCGACGATGCGGCAGCGGCGTCCAGGCCATCGCCAATGCGGCCATGATGATTCAAACCGGCGCTGCAGACGTGGTCATCGCCGGGGGCGCAGAAAGTATGAGTAATGTCGAATATTACACCACCTCCATGCGCCAGGGTCAGCGTGGCGGTCCAGTTACGCTTTATGACCGGCTAGAACGGGGTCGGATTCGCTCCCAACCTGAAGCGCGATTCGGGCCAATTTCTGGAATGATCGAAACTGCCGAGAATCTGGCTACCGAATACCAGATCAGCCGGCAGGATGCAGACGACTATGCTGCCAGATCACAACAACGCGCCGCAATGGCTTGGCAAGAAGGGAAATTCGATGACGAGTTGGTGCCCGTCGCGGTCCCACAACGCAAAGGGGCAGCCCTGGCTTTTGACCGGGATGAAGGGATTCGGGCAAACTCATCCGCAGCTTCCCTGGCTCAGCTTAACCCGATCCTGAAAGACGGCATTGTTACCGCTGGCAATGCCTCACAACAAAATGATGCAGCCTCTGCCTGCCTCGTTGTTGCAGAAGATAAACTCAGTGAACTGCAATTAGAGCCCAGCGCCTTCTTTGTTAGCTGGGCCGCCTCAGGGTGTCACCCCGCTTCTATGGGCATTGGTCCAGTACCCGCCGTCAACAAGCTGTTTTCCAGAACGGGCCTGGGCTGGAAAGATATGGACCTGGTTGAACTCAATGAAGCCTTCGCTTGTCAGGTACTGGCCGTGCTCAAGGGCTGGGGCTGGAATGATCCAGACAAACTTAATGTGAATGGATCAGGAATTTCACTGGGCCATCCTATTGGCGCAACAGGCGGTAGAATACTGGCTACCATGTTGGCTGAACTGCAGCGACGCAAGGGCCGTTACGCGCTTGAAACAATGTGTGTTGGTGGCGGCCAGGGCATTGCAGCCTTGTTCGAGCGGGCGGCTTAGACTATGAAAACACCCGCAACCGAGCAAAGTCAGAGTCCAGTCGGCCAGGCACTGGTCAAAGCCCTGCCCGAAGGTTCTGTCCTATTTGATGATGATGTGACCAGCCGATCAGCAGGAATTTGGCGGTCTGATACGCTCAAGGCACGTATCCTGGTTAAACCCAGAACCACAGAAGAAGTCAGCATCGCACTGCGAATCTGCAATGAGAGGGATCAATCCGTGGTCACCCATGGTGGCCTTACCGGGCTGGTTGAAAGCGCCATCACGACCCCAGATAATGTGGTTCTCTCCCTGGCACTGATGAACCAGATAGAAACCGTGCAACCGCTGGAGCGGACCATGACCGTTCAGTCGGGCTGCACCCTTCAAAGCATCCAGGAAGCAGCCGAGGCCCAAGGTCTGATGTTTCCTCTCGATCTTGGCTCGAGAGGCTCCTGCACCATTGGTGGCAATATCGCAACCAATGCCGGCGGCAATAGAGTGATTCGCTACGGTATGGCCAGAGACATGGTGCTTGGCCTAGAAGCCGTGCTTGCCGACGGCACCGTGGTCAGTTCGATGAACCTGATGATCAAGAATAACGCAGGTTACGACCTGAAACAGTATTTTATTGGCTCCGAGGGCACCCTCGGCGTCATCACCCGCGCAGTACTTCGATGCCGGGAACAGGTTACTTCCAGCCCTACTTTCATGGCCGGAATTAACAGCTTTGACCAGCTCAGTCGATTCCTGAAGCACGTCGATCGTGTTTTCAGCGGCAACCTGTCCGCTTTTGAGGTCATGTGGAACGACTATTACAAACTAGTCACCTGCCCACCTGCATTAAATCAAGCTCCGTTACCGTCGAATTATAATTACTATGTGCTGGTTGAGGCAATGGGCGCAAGCGAAGAGCAAAATCAGCTGGCATTGGAGCAGGCCCTGGAAGATGACTTGATTGCAGATGCAGTGATTGCCCAGTCAGAAACACAACGCTTGCAGTTATGGGGCCTGCGAGACGATGTCGCCCAGGTCTTTCAGTTTGCCCCGGTCTTTTTGTTTGATGTCAGCCTACGTATTTCCTGTATGCAGGATTATGTAGAGGAGGTAAACCATCGGCTGCAAAGCAGCTTCCCTGACTACCAGAATTTCACCCTGGGCCATATGGGTGACGGTAATCTGCACTTTGCCATTAGCGTGGGTCAGGGCGATGCCAGCGCTCGGAAGCGTGTTGAAGCGGCTGTCTATGAGCCACTCAAAGCTATTGCCGGTTCCGTCTCAGCGGAGCATGGCGTTGGGCTGGAAAAGAAACCCTATCTGCACCTGGTCAGGAGCCAGGCGGAGATACGCCTCATGAAACAGGTCAAACACAGTCTGGATCCAAAGGGTATTCTCAATCCGGGTAAAATATTCGATTAAGCGACTTAAGCCGCACCGCCACTGAATAACGTTTTAATTTCATCCACTGACTTATCGATTAACCCGGGTAAGGCTGCCGCAAAACTACCTAATACAACGATGGCATTGGAGGTTGCGTCATTTTCTGTCGCTTGAGAAAGTCTGGCATTCAGGGCCACATTGACTTTATTGACTTCAGCATACATGTTGAGCAGACCTTTGAGATCAGATTCGATTTCGAAGCCCTGCTCGGCACGAAACAGTTGGCGCATCGCATACATGGAAATGGTTCGGTACATGGTTTCGTCATCACTTGCCAGAGGCAGATGAAACCGGGCCATGGGTTTAAAGACTTCCAATCGAGGACAGCCACTGAGGGGTAAAATCAAACCCATCAGGGAGCTGAAAGCCCGTTGCGCACTCACCGTTTGCTTAACAACCCGATCTGAAGTGATCACTTCAAGATCAACTTCCTCAAATGAGCTCATTTTCTCGCTTCGGCGAACCAAGTCTACCAGTGCCGCGGCTGCCGGACAGGTTCTAACATAATCGACCTGGAAAGGGCAATTGGGACATTGATGAGTACCCAGATCGGTCCATTCCGGTAATTCGTCAGGAACAGCATACTGCACCATTTTCAGCTCATCATCGAAGAGCACCTTTACGGTTTCATCTAACCCTGATGACGTGGTCATGTGATACTGAATCTCTCTCAAGGTCGCTCCTTATTGATCGCTTCATGATAAGACCACTACAAAGCTTTATTCAGCCGCCCTACTAATCCAGGAAAGATGAAATCACATTGTTCAAGGCCCTATTCTCTGACAAACGGCAAAAAATTGCCACGATGGATATCATCCCCTGTCGATTTAAAGCATAGTACCTAGACAGGCACATGTCATCACTTAACCCAGAAGAAGCAGCCTATGACCGAAGATGAAAAACCAGCCGTATTAGATGCAAAAACCGTTTACTTACATGGTTGCATCGGTCTGCCGATGGCTGTGATCGGCTACCCCCTGGCAATTTGGATTCCCGCTCATTACGCCGGCGGATTGGGCTTGAGTCTTGCTGCGGTCGGCACCATCCTCATGCTTGCTCGGTTTACCGATGTCATCACGGACCCCATTATCGGAGAACTATCTGATCGGTGGCAGACCCGTTTCGGTCGCAGGAAACCCTGGCTGATCGTGGGCGCTCCAGTCATGATGCTGGGTGTATACAAACTGTTCATACCGGATGAGGGTGTGGGTCTGGTGTATTTCCTTGTCTGGTTGACACTGTTTTTTCTCGGCAGCACCATCATCTCTCTGCCGCACAGGGCATGGGGCGCAGAACTTTCCGGTGACTATCACCAGCGCAGCCGAGTCACCGCTGCACGTGAACTCTATGTATTGCTTGGTCTGATGGTTGCCGCTGCCGTACCGATGATAGTGGAGATTCTGGCTGACCGGGGTGGTAGCGTTGGCCAGGTATTCGGCGCACTCTGGCAGGATGCCACTGGCGCATTTACCGGCAATATAAGCGATACCAAACCCGTTGACCGAGCCACCTTAACGGGCCCGGTTCTCGCTGGACTAGCCTGGGTTATCATCGGTGTGCTACCCGTCTGTGTCTTCTTCGTAAACGGCTTTGTAAGAGAACCTGAAAATCAGCATCCGTCAAAGCTATCCCTTAGAGAAGGGGCCAGTCTGGTGTGGCGCAACGGTCCCATGCGGCGCATCCTGATGATTGCCCTGCTTGTCATATTCGGAGAATCCTTTCGAAATGCGGTTTCGCTGTTTTTCATTCGAGATATTGTGGGTATACCCACCATCGGTGCCGCCTACTTTTTCTACTTTATTGCCGGCCTGGCGGCCATTCCATTTTGGTTGTGGCTTGGCAGAACTATCGGTAAACATCGCGCATTTTTATGCACATTGGTCACGGTTGCGACCGTCAGCGGCGGCAATTTCTTTCTCACCAATGGCGACTACCTGCCATTCTTCCTGATGTTTATTGTTAAAGGTTTTTGTTTCGGCGGCCTACAATTTCTACCCGTTGCCATGCTGGCGGATGTGATCGACGTGGATACCGCTCGGAGCGGTGCCAATCGCGCTGGAACCTATTTCGCTATTCTCGGTTTAACTGAAAAACTGGCCGTCGCCCTGGGGACGGGATTCTCGCTGAATGTGGTTGGCCTATTAGGCTTTGACCCGACTGGAGGTATAGCCGCCAGTACTGAAGCCGGTGTGCTCAGTTTACGGTTAGTCTACTGCGGTGGACCGATTCTGTTTTATGGTTTGGCGTTGAAGCTGATTTGGTCCTATCCGCTGACACCCGAAAGACAAAAGCGTTTGCGGCAAAGCATCGAACGAAGAAATTTACGACTGGCAGCAAAATCCGAGACCCCTTAGGCAGGTTTACCTGGTGATCAGGATTCGTATTCAGGTCCGCCTCTTTACGAGCGCTTACACCAAAACCACTGCGCCCCCTGGCTGAGCATATAATGAGGACACAATGTCAGCCCTGAGCGCCTGAACCGCGCCCTGGTTAACATAGCCTTTCTCGGTGATCTCGCCGTCACCGAGACTGGCGGGCTCACTGAGCAGGACAAATCGCTGTACGCTTGTAGAAGAACCCGCATTTTCTCGATTGTGCTGTCCAAGTTTCCCCCTGATCAGTCCTCGAAGCGTATTGCTGGCAACCAGCTCTTCAAGAGTTAATCCAGCACCTTCTTTGCTACTCACCGCCTCAGCACAAGCTGCCTGATTTAACCACATCATTGCCGTCACATAAGGTTGGTTTAATCCACAAATAACGACATCTCTAACCCACGGAGAACAAGCAGCGATTATTTCTGCTCGCAATGTCCCAGCCAAAACCCAAGTGCCCGATTGCAGTTTAAACTGCTCTGCAACCCGGCCAGCAAAACACAAGCCTTTTTCGGGGTCAGTTGGGTCGAAAAAGGACACGGCATCACCCATTTTAAAAAAACCTTCCTCGTCAAAGGCCTCTGCGGTTTTCTGTGCATCGTTAATATAACCCGGCGTTACGCCCTTCGACCTGACTCTGACTTCAAAACGATCCGCTACCGGGATAAGTTTAAATTCAGCACCCGGCATAGGCAGGCCAATCACCTCC
>CAZGCW010000146.1:0-9823 GCA_964524295.1 uncultured Pseudomonadales bacterium | reverse complement strand
GCACCGCTACTTAAATCCCGAACCGGGTGATTAGCGCCATGATGACCATGTTTCATCTTTTTAGTCTTCAGCCCGGCGGCCAATCCAAGTAGTTGCATACCCAGGCAGATACCAAATACTGGAATATCGGTTTCCAGAATCTGCTGGATCGCACTAACAGCATAATCACAAGGTTCCGGATCACCCGGTCCATTAGATAGAAACAGGCCATCCGGCTTTAATGCAAGGACCTCTCGAGCACTGGTTCTTGCCGGGACTACCGTGACCGAACAACCTCTATCAACCAGCATCCGCAGAATATTTCGTTTCACGCCATAATCGAAGGCGACGACGTTAAACTGTTCATTTCTGACCTCAATAACGTTACCTTCAAGGCTCCAGGTTCCCTCGCTAAACGGATAAGCTTCTTCAGTTGATACCTGTTCTGCCAGATCGAGTCCTTCAAGCCCCGGAAACCCTTTCGCCTGGTCAAGCGCCAGGGCTATCAGTTCCGGCGTCAGATCCTCAGCAGCCAGGATACAGGCATTCTGGGATCCCCGGTCACGAAGCAGACGAGTAAGCTGGCGCGTGTCAATCTCAGCTAAGGCAACGATGTTGTTCCTGACCAGAAACGTCTCCAGGCTCTCCGTATTGCGCCAGTTACTGGCTAGAATGGGCAAGTCTCTTACAATTAACCCAGATGCCTGAACTGAATCAGATTCGTTATCTTCGGGATTACAACCGGTATTGCCAATATGAGGGTGCGTCAGAGTGACAATCTGACGACAGTAGGAAGGATCCGTCAGGATTTCCTGATAGCCGGTCATGGCTGTATTAAAAACGACTTCACCTACAGCATGGCCCATGGCACCAATCGCGATACCTTCAAAAATATCACCATTGGCTAACACTAGAACGGCTTTAGCTACCAATTAAATCCTCCAAAGAGCCCCTGATGGCCGATCCAAAAAAAAGCGAGGTGGCTCTAGCCATCTCGCTTCTTGTTAATTCGAATTGCAGTTTCATACTGCGGCAGTATTCTAATTGAGACCGCCCTGTGATGCCAGCGATTCGTCTGTTTTTATTGGAACTGGTCCAAATTTAGGACATCAGACATGGTGTAAATGCCGTGAGGCTGATTTCTCAACCATTGGCAAGCTTGCAGGGCACCTTCGGCAAAATTCTGTCGACTCTCCGCCTTGTGAGTAATCTCTATTCGCTCACCTGATGTAGAAAAAATAACAGTATGTTCACCAACGACACTACCACCGCGTAGGGAGTGAATCCCGATCTCTCCCGCCGGCCGCTTATGCTCCTCGGAATGTCGGCCATAAGAGGCCGTATCAGACAGTGCGGAGCCTCTCACCTTTGATACTATTTCGCCTAGCGTGAGTGCGGTTCCGGATGGCGCATCGATTTTTTGGCTATGGTGCATCTCAACTATTTCCACCTCAGCTTCGGCCCCTAAAATTCTGGCCGCAACTTCAACGAGTTTAAATGCAGTGTTAACACCGATGGCGAAATTACTGGCGATCACCAAGCCAATCTTATCAGCAGCCTGGTCGATGACTTCCCGTTCTGCCACGGTAAAACCGGTCGTCCCTATGACCAGATTCTTAGCACTTCCTGTACAGATAGCCAGGTGATTGAGGGTCACTTCCGGGCGAGTAAAGTCGATCACAGTATCACAATCTTCTATGACTGCTGACAGGCCATCAGCAACGCAGATATCAAGCTTCCCGACGCCGATTAGGTCTCCTAAATCTTGCCCTATCCAGTCAGATCCAGGCTGTTCGGTCGCTGCCGCAAGGGACAAGTCAGGATGATCGATCACGAGTTGTGCCAGTGTTCGACCCATTCTGCCTGCAACGCCAACAACACATACCCTGTTACCCATAACTAGACCATCCATTGTTGTTATCTGCTACCTGTGGCAGCCTTGATCAAAAATCAGACTTTCATGGCATCAATAAATCGTTTCACGCCTTTGATCCAACTGACCTGCCTTGGGGATTGCGAATCATCCTGATTACCAGCAAACTCTTCTAGAAGCTCTTTCTGACGCTTGCTCAGGTTGACTGGCGTCTCAACTACAATCTTACAGTATAGATCACCGATACCACCGCCTCTGATCTGCGCCATATTAACGCCTTTGCCTCGCAGCCTGAACAGCTTCCCGGTCTGGGTTTCTACCGGTATTTTTAGATTTACTTTACCTTCCAGAGTCGGTACTTCAAGTTGCCCACCTAAAGCGGCGTCAACAAAACTAATGGGGACTTCACAATAAAGATCTGCCGTTTCTCGAGTGAAAATGGCATGCTCTCGAACATTAACCTGTACGTAAAGGTCGCCAGCGGGTCCACCATTCACGCCTGCTTCACCTTGGCCAGACAATCTGATCCTGTCACCTGTATCCACGCCAGGCGGCACCTTGACAGAAAGAGTCTTACGTTCTTCTACCCGCCCCTGGCCCCGACATTTCTGGCAAGGATCCTTAATCACTTTACCCTTCCCCCTGCACCGGGGACAAGTCTGCTGCAGTGAGAAGAAGCCCTGACGAGCAGTGACCTGCCCTAAACCACCGCATTGTACGCAATCAATGGGCGATGTGCCTTTTTTGGCTCCAGAGCCCAGGCATTCCATGCATTCAACCAGCGTGGGAATACGTATCCGCGGATTGGCTCCACGAACAGCCTCCTCCAGATCAAGGTCCAGCACATATTTAAGGTCTGAACCCCTATGTACCTGACTCTGCCCTCTACCCCCAGAGAAAATATCCCCAAAAACATCTTCGAATATAGAACCGAAATTACTATTGCTACTAAAACCACCGCCTGATGACCCATCTACGGCAGCATGACCAAACTGGTCATAAGCGCTTCGTTTCTCGCTATCCAGAAGTACTTCTGCCGCTTCACTGGCTTCTTTAAATTTGTCCTCAGAACCCTCCTCACCGGTATTACGGTCAGGGTGATACTTCATAGCCAATCGACGGTAGGCTTTCTTGATTTCTGGTTCCGAAGCGTTTTTCTGAACGCCAAGCACTTCGTAATAATCACGTTTAGCCATAGTTTCTATCTATTTTTTATTCTTCCATGGCCCTCATCATTGATAAAAAGCCGATGCGAGTGGGTCATTTATTTTTCGTCTTTAACTTCTTCGAATTCAGCATCCACCGCATCATCTCCAGATGCTTCGGCAGGTTCACCTTCATCACTATTTGGCGCCTGAGTTTCAGCTTCTTGCTGAGCATACATTTTTTGCGCCAGGGTAGAGGAAACCTCGGACAGCTTCTGAGTCTTCGCCTCAATATCATCTTTATCGCTGCCTCGGATGGCTTCTTCGAGGTCGGCAACCGCCGCTTCGATAGTCGACTTTTCCTCATCAGAAACTTCTTCGGCTGCTTCCTGAAGGGTTTTCTTTGTGGCGTGTATCAACGCATCTGCCGCATTTCTTGCAGACACCAGTTCCTCAAACTTCCGATCATCTTCAAGGTGCGATTCAGCATCCCTGACCATCGTTTCAACTTCTTCGTCAGATAAACCACTTGAAGACTTAATGACAATGGACTGTTCCTTGCCCGTGGCCTTGTCTTTAGCTGAAACACTCAAAATACCATTTGCATCCAAATCAAAACTGACTTCGATCTGAGGTGCACCCCGAGGAGCAGGAGGAATCTCAGCAAGATCGAATCGTCCCAGGGATTTGTTCTGGCCGGCCTGCTTTCGCTCTCCCTGAAGTACATGAATCGTGACCGCCGGCTGGTTGTCTTCCGCTGTGGAAAATACTTGGGACTTCCTGGTTGGGATAGTGGTGTTCTTATCAATCAGCGCGCTCATCACCCCACCCATTGTTTCAATACCCAGGGATAAAGGCGTGACATCCAACAACAGAACATCTTTAACATCTCCAGCTAAAACAGCGGCCTGAATAGAGGCACCCATGGCGACAGCTTCATCTGGATTGATGTCCTTACGCGCTTCCTTTCCAAAAAAATCTTTCACTTTGCTTTGAACAAGGGGCATCCTGGTCTGCCCACCTACCAATATGATTTCATCAATGCCAGAGATTCCCACGTCAGCATCCTTCAATGCCACCCTAAGTGGTTCTAAGGTTCGCTCAACCAGGTCTTCGACCAATGACTCAAGTTTGCTCTGTGTCATTTTCATAACCAGATGCTTCGGTCCTGATGAGTCAGCCGTTATATAGGGCAGATTAATTTCGGTTTGGGTGCCGTTAGACAATTCAATCTTGGCTTTTTCCGCTGCTTCTTTAAGGCGTTGCAGCGCCAGAGAGTCATTCTGTAAATCCATACCAGATTCTTTTTTAAATTCTGCGACCAGATATTCAATAATTCGCAGATCAAAATCTTCTCCGCCTAGAAAGGTGTCGCCATTAGTTGACAGCACTTCAAATTGTTTTTCACCGTCAACATCAGCAATTTCAATAATAGAGATGTCGAAAGTTCCGCCACCAAGGTCATAAACTGCAATGGTCGAATCGCCCGTAGCCTTATCCATTCCATAGGCGAGGGCAGCAGCGGTCGGTTCGTTAATGATTCGCTTTACATCCAGACCGGCAATTTTCCCTGCATCTTTGGTCGCCTGCCTCTGAGAATCGTTAAAATAGGCGGGGACGGTAATCACCGCCTCGGTTACTTCTTCTCCCAGGAAATCCTCAGCGGTTTTCTTCATCTTGCCGAGAATCTGAGCTGAAATCTGCGGCGGCGCTAATTTTTCGTCTTTGACTTCTATCCAGGCATCACCGTTTTCGGCCTTAACAATTCCATAGGGAACCATCTTAATATCGCGTTGAACGACCTCATCGGTGTACTGTCGACCGATTAAACGCTTCACTGCGAACAAGGTATTCTCGGGATTTGTCACCGCCTGCCTTTTTGCTGATTGGCCGACGAGTACCTCATTATCATCAGCATAGGCCACAGCAGAGGGTGTTGTACGATCCCCTTCCGAATTTTCAATGATTTTAGGGGTACCACCATCCATCAGAGCAACACATGAATTTGTCGTACCTAAATCGACACCGATAATTTTTCCCATTTTTTATTTCTCCTTTCTAACAGGGTCATGCTGCCCCGCGGGTTTGTTCTGTAGCCCTCTATGTAGGCTTGCTATGGATAATTTCAAGTATTTCCTAAGATTTATATTGATGAAGACTTCGACACAATCACTAAGGCCGGTCTGATTAACCGCTGATTCAGCGTGTACCCTTTTTGTATTACCGCAATAACCGAATTCGACTCAAGGTCGGCACTTTCAACCATCGACAATGCTTCATGAAGGTTAGGATCAAACGGTTCTCCCTGCGGGTCTACAGCGTCAATTCCTTCCTTACCCAAAACATCTACAAACAACTTATGACAAAGCTTTATACCCTCCAGCTGAGGGTCATCTGCAGGCGTCTCTGCTTGCTCACTGGTCTCAATTGCTTTTTCAATGCTATCGATTACCGGAAGTAAACTCTGTAATAACCGTTCGGCACCAAACTTATGGGCGTTTTGAATATCTCTATCAACTCGGCGACGCAGATTCTGCATTTCGGCTTCTGCCCTTAGGGCGGTATCCTTATGTGCAGCAATTTCTTCCAGGGCTTCCTGCAATGCCTCAGAGTCTGTCGCTTGTACCTGATCGGTTGATTCCATGGGTTCAGAGCAGTCATCCACAGGCTCCATGGCCTCTACTGACTCCTCTTCAATTTCCTGCTTTTTGGTCATTTTTAACCCTTAAATCCGAATTACATGGGAATATGGGGTTTTGTAGTCCTTTTTCAAGGTCAAACAGGCTTACTCAACTAACTTTTTTAATCAGGATGATTAACAGAGCGGACGTATTTGAATGAGGCGCAGCAATCCCTGCTAGCGCCTGGAAACCTCAAGGGCAGCACTGAGAACCCGTGCTGTGGTATCAACTATCGGGATGACTCGATCATAGGCCATTCTAGTAGGCCCAATGACCCCCAATACACCCACCAGCTGGCCCTCAATCTGATAGGAAGAAGTGACCAGGCTGCATTCGTCGAGTAGGTCATACCCTGATTCCTGGCCTATAAAGAGCTGCACTCCCTCAGAGTTCATGCAACGGTCAAGCAAATGCAAAATATCACCCTTCAGTGAAAACGCTTTAAATAACGCCCTGATATCATCCAGGCGTTGATCCTGACCCATCTCAAACAAGTTTTCCTGACCCGCCACCACAAAATCAGCAGGTTGCTCAGTTTCAAATACCATCGATGCCATTTCCAAGGTCGCTTGCATCAGATTATTCATATTTTCTCGGTCTGACGTCATCGACTCAACAATTCTGAGGCGAATATTCGCCAGACTGTGGCCCACAAAGTGGGCATTCAGGAAATTGGAAATCTCCTTCAATTGGGTATCTGTATAAGCTTCTTTGCCATGAATAACTCGATTTTCAACCTCATGATCATTCAACACCATGATCACCAGCACCCGCTCTCCTGACAACGGCAGGAATTCCAAATGTTTCAAGACCACCTGCTCATTTCTGGGAATGGTAACCAATCCCGCCATATGAGTGATCTCTGACAGTAGGTCAGAGGCAGACTTCACCAACTCCTGCGCTGTCATGTCAGGGTCAAGATGTTTGGACAACTGCTTGATATCAACATCAGCCATGGGTTGCACTTTAATGAGCGAGTCGACGAAAAGCCGATACGCCTTCTCAGTAGGTATTCTACCCGCGGAGGTATGCGGCGACTTGAGGAAGCCTTTGTCCTCGAGATCCGCCATAATATTTCGGACCGAAGCAGGGCTGATCGGCATGTTTGCGGATCTGGCTAAATACTTCGAGGCGATCGGCTGACCGCCAGCAATATATTGCTCGATTAAATTTTTTAACAAAATTTGAGCTTTATCGGTAACCGAAACAGTTTCCATAACGTACAATCAACTGGGACAAGTAACTAGATTAAACTAGCCTTTTCCGGTAAGCAAACAAACCTGAGTCTGCTTTTTAAACCGTGGGGAAGCTCGGTACTGATCTACAATCTATGGCAGGAACTCAAGCGATACTATGCTGACTCAAATTACAATTAAAGATTTAGCGATCGTCGATCATCTAGATCTTGACCTGCCTGATGGTATGAGCGTCATTACCGGGGAAACCGGTGTCGGCAAGTCGATTATGCTTGATGGCCTGTCTCTCACTTTGGGCCAACGCGCCGAGATTAATCAAATCGCCTCCGGTAAAAGCATGGCTGAGGTCAGCGCCCTATTCGATATCACAAAATTACCTGCTGCCAGAAAATGGCTAGTCAAAAGGGATATCGATATTGAAGATAACCTGGTCCTGTTGCGCCGCGTGATTCGCTCAGACGGAAGAAATCGAGCATTTATTAACGGTTCGCAAACGACCCTGACTGAATTAAAGTCCTTAGGCGAACAACTAATCGATATACATGCACAACATGAGCACCAATCGTTACTCAAAAAACCAACCCAAAGACAGCTCCTGGACGAGTATTCCGGCGCTCAGAAGCTAGCTGGAAAAGTGAAGCAACTTCACAGTCAATACCAGGAAAACAAAAAACAGTTGGAACACCAGATTGCCGCCTCTGATGAAAACAATGACAAACTGCAGTTACTAAGGTACCAGGCAAGTGAAATAACCGAACTGAATCTTGAACCAACCGAACTTGAAAGCCTCGAAGCAGAGCATCATCTTTTGAGTCGTGCCGAACACCACATCAATAATGCCTCTCTAGCCGCTGAACTGATCAATAGTGATTCAGACCCAACCATCATAGGACAACTCCATCAAGTCAATACCCTGATGAATCAGATTGAAGATCCCACCATCACAAAACTAAGAGAACTACTCGACGAGAGCATTATCCAAGTCGAAGAAGTCTCGAAAGACCTCAATCGCTATGTCGAAAATTATCCAGTCGATCCCGCGCGGTTAGCGGGGATCGAAGCCAGGTTATTGCAAATTCACGACATTGCCAGAAAACATAAAATCCAACCCCGTGATCTGGCCGCTTTTAGCCAGCAGCTAATGGATCAATTAAGGGCTTTGGAAGACAATCATGGGGATATCGAAAAACTGGCTGAGGAACTTGAATCGCAGCGGTTGAAGTACCATAAAGCCGCTAAATCGCTAAGCAAATTACGCTTCAACAAAGCGCCCGAATTAGAAAAAAAGGTGTCCCAGCTGATCCACAAAATGGGTATGAAGCACGGCCAATTAAAAATCAGCCTGTCGGCATCGGAAGATTCAGAGATTCGTAGTACCGGATATGAAGATATCGAATTTCTAGTGAGCACAAACCCGGGCCAGACCCCACTACCACTTAATAAAATAGCATCCGGAGGCGAATTATCAAGAATCAGCCTCGCCATTCAAGTGGTCACAGCGGATACATCGGCTGTTCCCACGCTGGTCTTTGACGAAGTGGATGTCGGCATTGGTGGTGCCATCGCATCCATTGTCGGTTCGCTGCTTAGAGACCTGAGTGGCAGCGCCCAGATTTTATGTGTCACTCATCTGCCCCAAGTCGCGGCCCAAGGTGAGCATCACTTTCAGGTCAGCAAACCCGTCAACTCGAATCACACTGAAATCAGTCTTCTCTGTCGAAACGAAAGAATCAACGAAATTGCTCGTATGTTGGGCGGTATATCAATAACCGAAAGGACCCTTGCCCATGCCAGCGAAATGCTGGCAGAGAGCCAGGTTATTCCATCACGGAATTAAACCGTCAGTCAGGGTTAAGCACGGGCATTGAAACTAACGACAGTCAGCGCAAAATCCATACAAATTCAGGTCATGGTCCGTCAATTCAAAGCCCAGCCTTTTGGCAATATCTTTTTGCCTGGCTTCAATATCAGGGTCAGCGAATTCTTCAACGTGCCCGCACTTTATACAGACGATATGGTCATGGTGGTGTTCTGGTGATAGCTCAAAAACAGAGTGCCCACCTTCAAAATGATGCCGGTTAACAAGGCCTGCATTTTCAAACTGCGTCAATACCCTATAAACCGTTGCCAACCCAATATCTTCATTCTTTTCCAGCAGGATTTTATAAACATCTTCTGCGCTGACATGCCGCACACTTGAGCTAGCAAGAATATTAAGTATCTTGACCCGCGGCAACGTGATCTTGAGCCCTACTTCCTTCAGGCCCTGAGTCTCGGCCGTCATCCTCTAAAGTCTTCAGCTGCAAACATCAGATTCCTCCTCGCTAATCCCCATTATACGATACAATAGCCGTAAATCCGATTAATTAAAGACAAGTTCTACCATGAAAAATCTAGTAGTTACCTTGATCCTGTTGGGTCTATTCACGACAGGCTGTTCGACGTTCCAGTTCCCGTGGGTTTATCGCCTCACCATACAGCAGGGAAATATCGTCTCACAGGAAATGATTGATAAGCTCAAACCAGGGATGTCCAAAAGCCAGATCCAATTTATTCTAGGTAACCCGATACTTGAGGATTCCCTTGACCAAGACAGGTGGAATTATATCTATTCCCTGCAAATACCCGGTCGAGAACGATTGCACAAGGAACTCGTCATTTATTTTAAAGACAACAAACTCAGCCATTTTGAAGGCGACTTTGTGCCCAGCGACGTCACCAATGCCAGAGCGGATACGGGGTCTAACTAGCCCGACGACGCCTTATTTCTTTCGGGCTGAGTATCAGGGAACGATAGATCTCAATACGGTCCCCTGACTCGACTAAAGCATCGTCTTCGATTCTCCGTCCGAATCTTCCCAATGGACACTCAGAAAATGTAATTTCGGGAAAACTCTGCTGCAGCCCAGAAAGATCAACCGCAGCCCGCACAGTCGTTCCCTCCCTAAC
>CAZGCW010000145.1:0-9952 GCA_964524295.1 uncultured Pseudomonadales bacterium | reverse complement strand
TGATGTTCGAAGTGGCATAACCCGCGAGCGCCATGGTCAACATGGAGTCGTGACTGAGTTCACCACAATTTACAAAATCATATCCAAGGGCTTCCGCACGCGTCGCCTGATCAGCGGCAGCGCCCGGCCAACCACCTATTCCTGTACCTAGTTGCATATTCAGCATTCCGTATTAAAAAAATAAGCTAACCACTCTACGCAGAAAGGGTCAACTCACAAGTCGCCTGCATGCCAGCAAGGCCACCTCCAGCGTGGGGCCCAATCGATGTTGAATTTAAAGCTGGAAATAAAGATCGAAAGCGCACGCATCAACATCTTATAGGATCCTGTTCGGTTAGTAGATCTATAGAGTCCCGGATAGCCCCTCCGCGAAACTAACAGGCGACTGGGTCACCTTTTTAAACCTTGGAAATGCATCATCTATTTGAAATAGCCTCCAAACTCGCCACCAACTTTACAACCTGAAAAGACTTCAAAATTTTGAATAGGGGTTGATTTATGCGTAAAATTTCATCCAAAGCTTTGGTAATACCCCCCTGATCCTAATAGTGTTGTAGAAAATGGACTGTCGAGATCAGATCTTACTTGCTGATTTCTCCGAAAAGGGCGTTAATACTTCCTATGCTCAAATCCTGATCAAACCGGTAATTGGAGTTTTATGATGAAATATTTATTTCTGCTTCTCACCTTCGTATTCCTCACTGGATGCGAAACAACCTCACCGACACTACAAACGGGAGCTAATGCGGAAATCACCTTTGATGGACTCCACAGAGTTGATGGTTCCTATATGCAATATGCATGGCTGAAACCAAACCTTAGTCTTGCAGCCTATACAAAAGTCCGGCTGGTCAACGCAGGGATTGAATATCGGGAGGTAAAGCCAGCATCTGGAAGCCCCAGCATAAATGCTAGGAGAAGTGAGTTTCCGCTAACAGAAAAGAAAAAGAGTCGACTTGAAAGTTTACTACGAGAAGTATTTCTGGAAGAACTCGGTAAGAGTACGCACTTCACCCTGGTGTCCAAACCGGGTCCTGATGTGCTGACATTAACCGGTGGTTTGCTTGATGTGGTTTCAGCAATACCGCCAGAGAGCGCTGGCCGACATGATTTCTACGTGTCCAATATTGGATCGGCAAAACTGGTTCTGGAATTACAAGATTCGCGAAGTAATGAAATATTGGCCCGTGCTCTTGATGGCCGTAATGCCCAGCCGATATCCATGCAGAAATCCTCGCCGGGAACCAATGCCCAGGAAGTAAGACGAGAGTTCCGAAAATGGGGTAAACGTTTGACCGCAGCGCTCGACCAACTCCATGAGGGACAGCCCTGATCTAGCGTGTACCCCGTCAACAGGTTGTAACGGCAACCCCAACCGGTCGTCTTCGAGCTTTGCTGATAATGACCTCGAAGCGACCTTTGCGCGATGGGCTGACGGGATACATATGAATGCAGAATGTTTACAGGATCTCTGCATCGTGGAACATCGATATAAAGGGCTTGGTGCCGGACCGGAGCACGCACTGATTTTCACCAGTGCGTTGGAGAAGGCGAATCCCCCATCCTAAGATCATCGCCGTGCCAATTTGACAGAACGGACTAGTGGAGTACACTAGCAGCCATAACAATATAAAAATAAAAACCGTGGCTTAGACTAGGTTCATTCCCGGCTGTAGTTGAACGCGACAGATATCTCTCGGTACGTGATGCGAACGACTAAACATTCTATTTGGGTACCTTCCAGCAAATCCTAAATTATGGAAATACTTCAACTCCTTATAAGTGGAATTTCGTTAGGCTGTGTCTATGGTCTGGTTGCGCTTGGCTTTGTATTGATTTACAAGGCAACCGAAATGGTGAATTTTGCTCAAGGTGAGATGATGATGTTGGGTGCCTTCATCGGGTTTACTTATATTAACGTAATGAGCTTGCCCTTCTTTTGGGGCGTCCTCGCCACCATCGCTACCATGGCTATTATTGGTGTGATTCTTGAACGGGTTGTGCTTCGTCAAATGATTGGAGAACCGCCATTTGCAACCCTGATGATCACGATTGGGCTTGGATTTATCCTCCGTGCTATCGCGGGTGCAATTTGGGGTAATGATCCTAAATCAATTAGCTCACCTTATACTGGCGGTGTTTTTCGCTATGGCGAGCTGGCGATAGGCTATGAAAACTTAGCCATGGTTGGTGGAACATTAGTGCTTTGTGTTGTCTTATTTATGTTCTTTCGTTTCACGCGGCTTGGTATCGCGATGCAAGCTGCGTCGCAGAATCAATTAGCAGCGTTTTATGTCGGCATTCCAGTCAAGCGAACCTTTTCTATTGTTTGGGCCTTATCTGCCTGCATCGCAGCGACCGCCGGAATTCTTGTTGCGCCAATTACGCTAATCGACCCGATGATGGGCTTTGTCGGTATCAAAGCGTTTGCGGCTGCCATTGTGGGTGGTTTTGGTAGCTTGCCGGGCGCGCTAATCGGCGGCCTTATTATTGGTATTTCCGAGCAATTTGCTGGCTTATATGGACCGCCAGGATCGGCCGATATGGCCGCTTATGTCATTCTTCTCGCAATGCTGTTTATCAGACCACAAGGCATTTTCGCCAGCATGCAGCAAAAGAAAGTCTAATGAGATTCATATTCAAGACCAATTATCGACAGGATGTCGACCTGTTTAAACACAATGGTCAGCGCTTTTGGTTTGCGCTACTGTTGCTCGCCATGTTAACCGCTCCCCTTGTTCTAGATTCCTTTTATCTGGGCGAGTTAACAATGCTTTGTATCTACGCGATTGCAGGTATAGGCTTAATGATGTTGGTTGGCTATACAGGTTTGGTCAGCCTAGGTCATGCTGCGTTTCTTGCTATCGGCGCCTACGCTCATACCATATTTTTGACTCATGGTCTGCCCTTGCCAGTGGCATTAGTGTCAGCGAGCTTACTTTCAGCATTGATAGGTGCATTGGTTGGTTTTCCGACCATGCGCATGACAGGCGTTTATCTTGCTATAGCTACTTTGGCATTCGCCATGATTGTTGAGCACAGTATTGTGCACATGGATGATTTAACCGGTGGCTTTCGCGGCATGCCGGTTCCATTGCCTGAATTTCTAGGCCTTGATTTAGGCACTCCTACAGCTTTCTATTTTCTGTGTTTATTTCTATTGATTGGTAGTTTGGTGCTGGCACTTAATATTCTACGCAGTCCAACCGGGCGCGCGATGATCGGTATTCGAGACTCAGAGATTTCTGCGCAAAGCATGGGCATCCATCTAGCTCGAGTCAAAGCCTTGGCGTTTGCAATTTCGGCTGGCTTCACTGGTTTGGCTGGTGGTTTATTTGCGCACCAATTGAGTTATTTAGCGCCTGACGCCTTTACATTTCTAATGTCTATACAGCTATTATTGCTGGTCGTAGTAGGCGGCTTGGGGTCTTTGCATGGGGTGGTTCTAGGTGCTGTATTTGTTGTATTACTACCGCAGGCCATCGCCATCGCGCGAGATTGGTTGCCAGTCGCAATCGCCAACCAGCCGGGCCTTGAGCCGGGTATTTTCGGTTTAATTTTGGTGCTGTTTTTAATTTTTGAACCTTTAGGCTTATATGGACGTTGGCTCAAGATTCGCAATTTTTTCGAAGAGTTTCCTTTATATCGCGCTGCCACCCATAAGCGACAGAAGTCATATTTGCGTACGGAGCGACTGAAGTGAGCGAGGCTTTATTTAGTGCGCGTGATTTGAATTTGAGCTTTGGCGGTGTTCACGCTGTACGCGATGTTTCCTTCGACGTTCAGAAGGGTGAAGTGTTTAGTATTATTGGTCCGAACGGCGCAGGTAAAACCACGATTTTCAATTTGATCAGCCGACTCTATGATGTTGAAGGAGGCGGTCGCATGCTGTTCGATGGTCAAGACATCACAAATATTGCGCCCAGCGAAGTTGCCAAGAGTGGGATTGCTCGAACTTTTCAGAATACTGAGTTGTTCGATCACGAAACCGTGTTAAAGAATTTACTCATTGGCCGTCACGTTCATCGAAACACTAATTTACTGCAGGAAATGTTGTATACTCCCGCGGCGCGCAAACAGGAACTTGCCTTTCGTAAGGTGGCAGAAGATGTTATCGATCTTCTTGATTTGCAAAGTTACCGCAATCAGATTATTGCCAACTTGCCGTATGGTGTTCGTAAGATGGCAGAGGTTGGTCGAGCCTTGTGCATTGAGCCAAGATTATTGCTATTGGACGAACCTTCGTCCGGACTCAATCCAGAGGAGACTGAGGACGTAGCGTTTTGGATAGAGGACATAAACCAAGAGTATGGCGCGACGATTATCATGGTTGAGCATGATATGAATCTGGTTTCGCAAACATCCAATCGTGTTATGGCGGTGGCGGATGGTGCAGTTATTGCCATCGGTGAACCGTCTGAAATTCAGAACCACCCTGATGTTCTAAGAGCTTATCTGGGTGATTGATATGACATCGATTCTTGAGTTAGCCAATATTGAAACCTACTATGGCCCGGTCATGGCGATTCGTGGTGTAAGCATGAAGCTGCCGCAAGGCGAGATAGTTGCTTTACTCGGTGCCAACGGTGCAGGCAAGACCACGGTGCTAAAGACCATTAGCGGCGCTATGGATCCTCAGAAAGGTAGCGTCAAGTTACACGGGCAAGAGGTTCAGGGCCGCGATCCGGATGTTATCGCCCGTATGGGCATTGCACACGTACCCGAGGGTCGCGAAGTGTTCCCTTTTTTAACCGTGGAGGAAAATCTAAAAGTAGGCGCATTTACTCGTCGTGATGCAAATATCGATCAGGATCTCCAGTCTATCTATGAGTATTTTCCAGTTCTGGCGGATAAAAGACGTTTAACCGCTGGCATTCTTTCCGGAGGTCAGCAGCAAATGCTCGCCATAGGCCGGGCATTGATGTTGCAACCAGAGATTATGTTGCTGGATGAACCTTCCTTGGGGCTTTCGCCAAGATTGGTGAGTGAAATAGCGGAAATTATTCAAAGGCTCAATACAGAACGCAATGTGACCGTGCTTTTGGTAGAGCAAAACGCGCGTATGGCACTCGACATCAGTTCCTTCGCCTATGTGATGGAACTCGGTAGAATCGTCATGGAAGATACCTCTGAACGAATGAGTAAGGCCACCGATATTCAAGAGTTTTATCTTGGTATGAAAGATGAAGGCGTTCGAGGTCGACGCCGATGGAAGCAACGCAAGACTTGGCGCTGATGACTACAAATTTTGAAAAATACACGACGGTTGAAGGTCTGCGCACGGTGTCACAGTTGTTTTGGCATCGAGTTAATACTAATGCTGATGACATTGCGATCCGCGAAAAGGACTTTGGTATTTGGAATGAATACAGTTGGCGCGACTATGGCGATACAGCGCGTCTTGCCGGTCTTGGGCTTAAGTCTCTCGGAATCGAACGTGGAGATGTCTGCTCGATTGCCTCTGAAATAAATAAGGAGTGGATGTTTGCAGATTTGGGAATCATTGGAATTGGTGGGGTGACCAATGGTGTTTACCCTACCGATGCACCAACTCAGGTTGAATACCTAATTACCGATAGCAAAACTCGATTCTACTTTGCTGAGGACGAAGAACAACTAGACAAGGTATTGGAAGTTCGTGAACAATGCCCGACTCTGGAAAAAATCATTATTTTTGACATGGAAGGTCTGCGAAATTTCAGTGATCAGCAATGTATCAGCTTTGATGAACTTCTGCGCCTTGGTCAAGAGTATCTCGATGAACATCCCGAGTGCTGGGGAGCAGAAATAGCGGCAGCCGATGCTGAAGACTTGATGATTCTTACCTACACATCGGGTACTACAGGTAAACCGAAGGGCGCAATGATCAGTCAGCGCAATATGATGTTTATGATCACCCAGATCGGCGAAATGTTGCCGATGACTCCCGACGACCAACAATTGGCTTTTTTACCTTTGGCGCATGTAGCGGGTCGCGTTTTTTATGTATTTGCACCACTACAGACATGCGCCACGGTTAATATTGTTGAGAATCTGGAAACAACGGTTCAGGATCAGCAGGAGGTGGCACCAACGGTTCATTTCGCCGTCCCGAGAGTGTGGGAAAAGCAATTCTCGACGGTGACGATGAAGCTTAAGGAGGCCACTGCACTAGGGCGCTTTGCCTATCAAAAAGCGATTGAGATTGGTATGCGCGCCGCTGAGTATCGCAAGCGTGGCGAAAGGCTTCCACCATTGTTGGCCTTTCAGTCTGCGGTCAGTGACTTTTGCGTATTAAAAAACGTGCGCAAAATGCTGGGAATCGATAGGGCGCGTTGGTTGTCTACCGCAGCAGCACCGATCGCCGACGATTTGATTGAATGGTACTGGGCTTTAAACCGACCGATGTATGAAGTCTATGGTCAAACAGAATGTACTGCTTTAGCAACGGGCAATGTAGAAGGGCATAACCGCATAGGCAGTGTTGGCCGGAGTTCATCTGGTGCGGAAGTCAAATTATCCGATCAAGGAGAGATTTTGATTCGTAGCCCTGGCGTGATTCAGGGATACTGGAATAAGCCTGAGAAAACCGCAGAGACAATCATTGATGGATGGTTGCACACCGGCGACGTGGGTCGAATCGATGATGATGGTTACGTCTACATTTTAGATCGGATGAAGGACATCATCATTACCGCTGGTGGTAAAAACATCACGCCGACGGAGATTGAAAACCAATTGAAGTTTTCACCCTATATCTCAGATGCCATTGTCATTGGAGATAAGCGACCCTACCTGACTTGCCTTATCATGATCGATCAGGACAATGTTACTAAGTATGCGCAAGACAATGATGTGCCATTCACTAACTATGAGAGTCTCTGTCATACCCAGCCAGTTAAAGACTTAATAGACAGCGAAATAGAAAAGGTCAATAGCAAGTTCGCTCGTGTTGAAACGATTAAAAAATTTCGTTTGATCGATCAGCTATTGGATCCAGAAGATGAAGAATTAACACCTACAATGAAATTGAAGCGTAATGTGGTTAACGAGAAATACGCTTCACTCATTGACAGTATGTATTAGCGGTCTTGGCGAGTTGTGCTGAGGCCTCTATCAAACTAAACCATAGAAGGGGCTTGCTCCCAGAGGAATATACGATGAATCGATTGCTTTTATCTGCATTTGCAATAGTTATTGCCTTGTTGTTAACCGCCTGTGGAGGCTCCGAGACTTCATCAAACGAGTCCACCGTTCGGGGAGTAAGTGATACCGAAATCATTATCGGTTCGCAGAACGATTTGTCGGGTGCCACTGCGGTACTGGGTGTCGATTTGATTAATTCATCACGTATGCGATTTGATGAGGTCAATGCAGCGGGCGGTATTCATGGCAGAAAGATTCGCTACATCGTTGAGGATGCGGGTTACCAGTTACCGAAGTCGATACAAATGACCAATAAGTTGGTCAATCGCGATGGCATTTTCGCGATGTTCCTCAGCATGGGTACACCGATGAATAATGCCATTATGCAAGGCTTGTTTAAGGATGGTGTGCCAAACCTTTTTCCGGTGTCTGGCGGACGAACTATGGTGGAGCCATTTCATAAGATGCAGTTTACTGGCCGTGGTATTTATTATGATGAAGTGCGGGCGGGGGTTCGCTACTTCGTTGAAGAGAGGGGAGCCGAAAAAGTCTGTGTGATGTATCAAGATTCTGACTTTGGCATCGAAGCCTATGAGGCCGCCAGAGATCAAGTTGCTGCAATGGGATTAGAGCTGGCGGCGATCTCTGCTCACAAGCCCACGGACACAGAATTTACCGCGGCGGTCTTACGAATGCGCAACGCCGAATGTGACGCCATTATGATGGGCACCATATATAAAGATACCATCCTGATTATGGAAGCGGCCCGTAAAATAGGCTGGAGTGATGTCGCGTTTGTCGGGCAAAATGCATCCTATAGCAGAGCAATCGCCGAAATCGAAAGTGGCGCATCTGAAGGTTACTATGTCTTTGCTCATATCGCCGTGCTCTACGCTGATTCTGAAATGGATGAAGTGCAACGCACTTGGTACAACAATTTCACTGAACAATTCGGCAAAGAGCCTGGCTATGTCGCCATTGAAGGTTATCGAAACGCCGATCTGCTTGTGAAGGCCTTAGAAAAAGCAGGCCAAGACCTTAATGTCGATTCCTTGCTCGCTGCACTCGAATCGATCACCGAATATAAGGATATTTTTGGCAACACAATGACCTTTGGCCCGGAAGACCACAAAGGCGTAGACGAGTCCTATCTATTAACGGTTAAGGACGGTCGCTGGGTAAAACTCGACGCATCAATCCGTTATTGATACAAATATCTTTGATGATTTCTAGCTAAGAAGAGTTATTTTTAATCTTGTAGAGTATGTGCCTGTGATAATGTATCTTAGGCATTCTCTCTCTATTGTAGGTATAGGTGGCTATCTCATCGATAGCACGTCGTTAATCGGCATGCGATGAATAGTTAGGCTAAGCTATTTATGAAATCGTTTAACAATCATTTCCTATTAGGCATAGGTTGTTTTTCGATTCATCCCTGGCGTTATCTCGCAGCCAGATAAAACTGAAACGGGACACCTCGCCGGACCGCCATAGCAGCCGAAGCTCGTCGCCAACTTCCAGCTTTTCCAGCCTGTCTTTCTTGAACTCGTCTGTCACTGAATCGCTCAGCCTGCATCTCTATGTTGTAGCGCCATCCGGCGTGCTGCAATCTGCGCCCGTCTGTCTGCCGGTGAAATATATCTCGTATCTGCCGGCAGATGTTGCCCTATTTCCCCCAGCGGAACCTTCCACACGCGGGGTGACTGGGCTTCCGGCAGATCACCAGTCAGCCCCTGCCAGCGCATCATGATCAGCCCGGACTTGTGCGCCTCTGTATCCAGCCAGTTATAGACACCCGGGTCCTTCTCTGACACGACAAAGTAATAGCTGCCATCTGAGGCGACCTCCGCCTGATCCAGGGTCAGTGATGATGTCCGGGTTTCATAATCGAGGCTGACGAACCAGCGATTGCCCAGCTCAATGCCCTGGTAGCTGGCATTACTTCGATGACTTCGAATGATCAGGGCCTCATCATCTTCAAGCTGCCAGCTGCCAAACGACCACCACTGACCGACCAGACCGCCCTGGGCGCGGGTCGGTGCCGTCATGGCATTTCGCTTCCTGGCAAGCCACGCACGTTCAGCCAATTGCAACCAGCTGGCCGTGCGGTCATACATGTGTACGGCAACCTCGCGTAGCCTGAATGCCATTTCTTCGGGGGTGAGAACGGGCTTCGGCAGACCTTCATTCCTGGCCTTTTCGATGGAGAGATAACCTTTTTGTTCAGCCTGCCAGTCGCTGAAGGTCATTCGCGCCATTAGCGTTTGCGCTCCTGCACCGTTAGCCAGCCAGTTGCGACCATCGCCGGGGTCTTCCCTGCTGACCAGAATTTCGAAGGTACCATCATCCTCTATCTGCATATTCCAGGCACTCAGGACACTGACATTGGTGCTGGAGCCCGCATCTCTGACACCCGGCTGACCGACAACCAGCTGAAAAATCAGGTTTCGACTGGAACCCCGCTGACCTCTGATGAGGTACTCCTCATCATCCCGGATTCTGGCGAAGTAATAGTTGTTGTCCGGATTATCCAGACCGCTCTTGGCACTCCAGTCGGTCGCACGGATAAACCTGGGATGATCGAGGTCAGTCAGCGCTGCTGTTCGGATCGACCCCACCGTCGCATAAAGTACACTCCGATAGGCTTCGGCTCGCATTTGCGAATCTGCAAACAAGGGATGGGCCTGCATCAACGCCAGGGTGTCGCGTTGGCCCCGCTGATATTCCTCAAAGGCGGCTGCCAGATTATCCCCCGAATGGCTGGTAAATCGAGGGGCTGGTGCACTCAATCGCCCCAGGAAAAAGGCAGCGGCAGCGACAATTGTCA
>CAZGCW010000144.1:6388-9975 GCA_964524295.1 uncultured Pseudomonadales bacterium | reverse complement strand
GCCCGGATATTACTCCATTTTGTTTGAGGACCCGGGGGGAATCAGAATCGAGGTTAATTATGTTCCCGGGAAAGGTCACTTTGGTGGTCAAGGCAGGCTGGCCGATGGTGGCATCGGCCCAGCCAGCGCCTATGGCGAAGCAGGTTTAACTGACTAGGTGTTTTCCAGCAGCAGCGAAAGCCGTTACGTCCTGTGTTTGAATCAATACGCTAAGATCACCTCAGCCTTGGCTGAGGCGCTGACCCAGTTCCGGGACAATATCAGCACTATGAAACAACTCCATCATCGCCAGGTACCTCGGAAAAGTGGCCTCTACCACAGCTCTCTCAGCCTCTCCTGGGTCTGCCATGATATTACCCACCATGCTGCTAAAGCCAAATAGGAGGCAAACACTGAGTTCGAGATCTCGATTCAAGTCTACGAGATCATAATCTTCCACGCCGTTCTTCACGAGGGTCTGATGATAATGCTGGACTAGCCCGTCGCCTTGGCTCAGGATCATATCCGACTCTAAGCCACTGGCGATAAAATACATTACATCGTAAGCCGCTGGGCCCGACGAGACCAACTGCCAGTCATAGTATCTAGGATGACCGGTGACAGAATCAAAACACAGGTTCTCCATCCGGGCATCACCATGGATCAGTGTCACGGGCTGTTGTGATGACAAATGAGTAAACAATTGACCCGCCAGCGCATTCGCCATGGGGAAAATCGGCTTTAAATGTTCTGGTATAAGATAACCAAAATCACGCAACAAAAGAGGCCAGCCTGATTCAATCGTCGCTGGATAGATCTGCGCCCATTGACTGAAGTCATATAACCAACTCACATCCTTAATTTCAGCCGACTCCCAGTAGTGTGCATGCATACTGGCCAGGGCCGCCATCGCACGCTTAGCATCTTCAATACTCAATCCATCTACCTGTTGGACGAACCTGCCTCCCTCCAGGTCCTCTATGAAAATCAAGTAATCACCTGGATTATCAGATTCAATGGAAAAATAATGCAGAGGCGGTTCAGCAGGACACTGGTTGGCAGCATGACGATAGAACAAGGCCTCGCGCTCATAAGCCAGCAGGCTCCGGCCAGTTTCCAGATTACCCGGCCTCAAGGTTGGGAATTTTGCTATAAAGGTTCTTGGCCAGGGGCCGTCAGGGTCGGTATAAGTTGGAATGACCCGACAGATATCACCCAGGAAACCCACCTCTGATCCAACCGGTTTTATCTCTACACTGTTAAAGCCAGCACCGGTAAAAATGCCTTCGGTCAAATGTGCCGATAGCCACTCGATGGTCAGGTCCTGTGGTTGTTTCGGTATCACATCGGCTCCTTAGTTAAGTATGAAGTAGTTTATCTGCTCCAGACTATCATGAGTAACATCCATGCGTAACATCAACCACCTTGTCAAAAAGAGTGGCCCGTTCCCGCAGGGCAACAGATCAGAGTATTGAAACCCGCCCCAATCAGGCAATGCCATTCGATGAATCCGTAAGACAAACTACAGAAGAGACCATACTGAACAGATCAGGCGGCTCAACCTCGCTTGCCTACTAGAGTCCTGTGCCCCTTAGAGACAACCCTGCAGCCTGATAGACTCGATCAATTAACGTCATCTGTAATACGGCATCACAGCCGTCCGTCAGGACCCCATCATCGTTTAGAACAGCCGCAGTAAAAGCGTCAAGCTGATAGGCATAGCTGCTTCGCAGACTAAAGGTTTCCGAGGTCATTTCCCCATTGAGCTGAAGTTCAAGGCTATGACCAAACTGCGGCACCAGGGGATTGCTAACCCGCAAAGAACCGTTTTCACCAACAACCAATAGTTCAGCCTTGAATTGACCACCAGCGCGCATATCGCCGGTAGTTTTAGCACGAATTCCGCCCGGGAAAAGCAGATCGGTTTCCAGATAAATATCAACGTGATCTGGTCCTGTTTCAGCCTTTGCAGTCACCGCCTGCGGAGCAGACCCCACTAAATGACGAACCCAACTCAGCGGATAACATCCGATGTCCATGGTGACGCCGCCACCGGTCTCATACATCATACGAATATCATCTTCTGCTACGGGCCCTTTGACATGAAAATCTGCCTGGATTGAAGAAAGCTTGCCCAAGATGCCAGAACGGACAATCTCCACTGTCCGCAAAAACAGGGGGTGATAGCGGTAGTGAAACGCTTCCATCAATACCAGACCGGTGCGTGCCGCCACTTCTTGCATTTCAGTGGCCTGCGCTGCGTTCAGGGCAAGAGATTTTTCGCATAGTACATGTTTGCCCGCCTCCAGAGCCTTTATAGTCCATTCATGATGGGCCGAAATGGGCAAAGGAATATATACCGCTGTGACCGATGCATCCGCCAGCACGTCAGCATAGTGATCATGCACGGTGGCGATACCATGTTTATCAGCGAAAGTTTTTGCCCTAGAAACAGCTCGTGCAGCAATACACTGTACTTCCACCTGGGCATGGTCTTTGGCCGGTTCGATAACGGCCTGGGGCGCTATTTTAGCGGCGCCCAGAATACCTATTCTAATCATGTTAGTAAGCCTGCAAACTCGTTATTAAAGCGAACTGTGTGCCCTTTCGGGTCTGTCTCACCGTCCCCAAGACAGAATGGTCTAAGCTATCGATTCCATGAAGCGAGCGTTCATTTGCAGATACGCCTTTGAATTAGGGTGTTTTGCCCAAATATCCCGCCATTCACTACTTCCCATGGTCTTACGGAACACCGCTTCACGATGATCGATATCCCGCCAGCGGATAATCCAGCAGACGTTGGCTTGACCATTACCGGATACAAGCGGATTTGAACCACTCACTTCTGCCTCCAAGCCCGTATCCACCCAGAAATCAATCACGTCCAGATTTCGCTTCAACCACGGCGCCGCCAAGTCCTCCGCCCAAACCTTGTATCGCTTCAGCCAAGCGGTTTCAATTGTATAGTCTCTTATCTCAACAATACCGGTCCCCATGTTCCTTCTCCCTGATGCTGATGCTGATGTAGGTTAAAAGGTAACCAACTTGAACCGAGAAGACGAGCATTTTCTATTCACTGCGACTGCGATTACCTTGCTAGGGTCTACCCAAAAACATTCCTAATCGCCATAATGGAGGTTGATATGGAGTACCCGCGTTAATAAACCCGCCTCCTAAATGCGCTTTGGTTTTGAAGACCTCATAAGGCCAATGCTTAAAATGCTGTGTTTTTTAACTGAGCCATGAAATCCACTAGCACAACAACGAGGACAATCCGTGCAACAATTCCAAGAATTTAAACTTCTACAGCGCGCGCTGATACTCCTGGGCTGCATAGCCTTTGCACTGTTCATACTCATCGATAAAGGCCTGCTACAACTTGCACTGTTATCAGACAGCAGTCGGCTATCGGCTGTGATTGTCGTTATTTATGGTGCAGCAACACTCCATTGGTTATGGTTGTGTTATCGATTATCACTTGAGCAACAATATATTCATCGTTGGCTGGGTAAAGGAGAGGCTCTGGGGAGCACCGAAACTTCAATCCATCAATGGCGAGACAGAATGGCAAGTACACCCTCACCAGATTGGGATAGTGAAATCAGTCT
>CAZGCW010000144.1:0-6363 GCA_964524295.1 uncultured Pseudomonadales bacterium | reverse complement strand
GCTTTAGGTCATTTTACAGCAGACACGCTGATCAAATTAGGCTTAATTGGTACCGTCATCGGTTTCATACTGATGCTGCAACCCATTGGCGATATCAAACAGTTTGACCCATCCCTTATGCAACAGTTGCTAACGGCCATGAGCGCGGGTATGGCGGTTGCTCTTTACACGACCCTGGCCGGCCTGATTACGAGCATATTGCTAAAGATCCAGTACTATCTTGCAGATGAAACGCTAGCCCAAATTGTCAACGCCATGAGCCAACTGACTCGAACGGTAACCTCCAGCCATGCGCCATAGAGTCCTTTCAAATCAGCAAGGCCAGGATGCCTTCACCGACCTACTGTTTAATGCCCTGCTCGGCTTCGTATTCATGTTTGCAATGGCATTTATGATGATCAGCAATCCTGAGAAATCAGGCAATATCGATTCCAAAGCTGAAATGCTGATTACCATACGTTGGCCAGACAATCATCCCGACGATGTCGATGCCGTCGTAGAAGACCCGCGCGGCGAACTGGTCTGGTACTACAATAGAGATTCAGGGCTGATGCACCTGGACAGGGATGACAGAGGCTTGTTCGCTGATCAAATTGAAATAAGCGGTGCTACTGTCCGCAATCCACTGAACCAAGAGACCGTCACAGTACGAGGGATTCAAGCGGGTGAATATGTGGTCAATCTGCTGCATTTTAAAGCCAACTACAATGAACCTCTTGATGTCAGTGTCAAAGTCGAGAAGTTAAACCCCTCGGTGTCCGTCATTTATTATGGCGAGCATCAACTCAATGGCAGTGGTGATGAGAAAACGGCAATTAGATTCACACTAGATACCGAGGGTAATCTGCTCAATACCAACCAGATTCCTAAAGAACTGCTCACCCGGGCGACGAGCAAACCCGCGTGAACACGCCTATCCCATTAATCACCGGATACATCCTCATAGCCGTATTGCTACTGCTGTCTTTGATCCGGGCTGACTATAAAACTCGCTATAAAATCATCTCAATTATCGTCGTCAGTTACTTCTACATTGCCTCTTTTAAAGGCATCGAAGACTTAATGGGCTGGCCGACTACTGATGACACGCCAGAAGAATTCAGGGCTGTCTGGATCAGCATTGAAGAACCTGACAAACAAAAACAAACACCGGGAGCAATCTATTATTGGCTACGCGAACTCGACAAAGCGGGTATTCCCAGGCATGCACCCAGGGCATACCAGGTGGAATGGAGCGTTCAAACGGCAATTATCGCTCAAGCGGCCCTAAGCCGACTCGAGCAAGGCGAGATACTGAACGGCCGGGTGAGCCGAAATATCCTTAAAAACGATGATGCCAAACTAAAAGAAGCGCAGTCAGTAGGAACCCATGCTACCGCTGGTGAACAGCAGGACAGACCTTCTTTTGAATTTACCGAGGTATCCTCACCGACCCTACCCTTGAAACCCAGTCCGGAAAGTCAACTAAGAGACTAACCACTCCAGTAGTTTCCGCTCGCTATGTCAGTTCAATTCAAACCCAAAACCCGGGTTTACTGCCAGGTTAATTTGGCCAGCTCTGGTTTTTTATTGCCCAGTGAAACTTCCCTGTCCTGATGCGCCCTGGCCCTGACAAACTGATGAATATCTTCTGCCTGCGAGGCCGTTAACACATCGGCAAACCCTGCCATTCCCTTCGAGCCATAGATCCCGTCAATCACTATCTCGTTGAACACCTTATGGGTAGCCTCATTCATACGCCTTAAATCAGCAATGGCACCGCCCGAGCGAACCACAATGCCATGGCAAACGGCACAATACTCGTTGTAATGCAGTTCCCCTCTGGCAATGGTTGCGTCATCCAATTCGGCTACTTCTTGAACTGGAATAGACCTGTCCCGCCGATTTGGTGCCGACAATTCTACGTTTCCTCCCAGCTTGAATACGAGCATCCGTCCAGAATTACTATAGGTCAACGAAGCATGTTCCTTGACGGGTGGTAACGGTTCGCCACCAAACAAATCCCCGCCGCCCGTACCCGTGAGAATAGAAACGTATTGCACCCCCTGTGATTCAAAAGTAATAGGCGGCGCCAGCATGGAAGTGTAGGTATTGTATTGCCACAAAATCTCACCATTTTCTTTGTCATAAGCAGTAAACATACCCAAGGCATCACCATGAAAGACTAACCCCCCTTGCGTTCCTAAAACGCCACCATTCCAGTAGTGAGGAATTTCAATCACCCATCTATCTTCTCCAGTTAGCGGATCGAATGCCTTCAGATAACCCTTCGGCGTGGGCTGCTCGGCAATGTTTTCAAGCAAAGTCTGGGTAATACGACCAAACTCAATACCGGTATTCCAACCACCGGGGTTTCGCTTATAAATCCCGGTTTCTTTCCAGGTCTCCACCATGTCAAAGATAAGCGGATTGTCCTGGGCCGGTAGATAAACCAATCCAGCGGCGACATCCACGGACATCGCCTGCCAGTTATGCGCACCCAGGGGACCGGGTAGTACCCATTTGGCATTTTCGCTGTAGTCCAGGTCAGGGTTTTCAACCGGCCGTCCCGTCGCCATATCAACGCCCGTTGCCCAGGTCACTGTGGCAAAGGGATTGGCTCGCAATAACTCCCCGTCACGACGGTCGAGCACATAAAAGAAGCCGTTTTTGGGTGCCTGCAACAACACTTTACGGGCAACCCCATCCACTTCCATATCAGCTAGAGCCATATCCTGAACCGCTGTGTAATCCCAGTTATCACCCGGTGTCGTCTGATAGTGCCACTTGTAGACTCCTGTATCTGCATCCAGGGCAACGACAGAAGATAAAAACAGGTTATCACCTCCTCCCGGAGAGCGAATCACTCGAGTCCACGGTGAACCATTTCCCACGCCCAGGTACAGTTGGTTAAAATCCGGATCATAGACAATGGAATTCCAGACCGTCCCGCCTCCGCCGACTTTCCACCATTCTCCGCCTTTCCAGGTCTTAGCCGCCATTTCCATCTGTGGGTTTTCAAACGGCAGTGCCGGATCACCCGGAACCGTAAAGAATCTCCAGATTTCAGCGCCATTTTCCGCATCATAGGCCGTAACATAGCCACGAACACCAAATTCAGCACCGCCATTACCAATAAACACCTTCCCATTGGCTACTCTGGGAGCACCGGTGATGGTATAAAAGCGAGTCCGGTCTGTAATCGTATCAACTTCCCAGACTTCTTCACCCGTTCCCGCATTCAAGGCGATTAGCCTTCCATCCAGGCTGGCGACATAGACCTTACCCTTATAAACAGCCACGCCCCGATTAACGACATCACAACAGGCTCGGCGACCCCATTCTCGAGGAACCTCAGGGTCATAAGACCATATTTCTTCGCCATCAACGGCAGAAACCGCATAAACTCGACTCCAGGAAGTGGTAAAAAACATCACATCATCCACCACGATCGGGGTTGATTCCAAGGCGCGATTGGTTCCCATATCCTTATACCAGGCCAGGCCAAGCTCACCCACATTGCTCTTATTGATCTGCGTCAGTGGTGAAAATCGCTGTTCTTCATAGGTCCTGCCATAGGCGAGCCAATTCCCTGGTTCAGACTCGGCATTGATGATCCGCGCATCATCAATTAACCCGATGGCTGCTTCAGAAGCATCAGCTACCTTAGACTCTTCCCCAACCTGAACTGCCTCATCCTGGGGTGACGAAAAATAAAGCAATCCAGCAATTACAACGAGACCGATTATCAATACCGATTTATTCAATGTTTTAGCCCTTTTCTTTAATGGTTGATCGTCGCTTTGCCACATGACCTCAGTAACAGCTTACCGCTCGAGGCTTCCTCTGACAAACGCCGCTGTGACAATATTCTTAGATATCCCAGACCTTCGGTTAACGGTAACAGAAAAATACAAGCAGGTTAAATACCGTTCAAAGAAGGAGGGAACCGCAGACAACTTACCCGTAATAAGATCAAGCCTGGATTAGCCGAGCATTATTCAGGAATGATAATTGACGCTGTCTGCAGACCATGATTGACTGGCCTTATTAACAATTCACCCAGGTTAATGTTATGCAAGAACACCCTTTATCAAACGTCACTGTTCTCGATTTCGGCCAAGTCTACAACGGTCCTTATTGTGGGTTTTTACTGGCCCAGGCAGGTGCCCGGGTCATCAAGGTTGAATCCCTTCTGGGTGAAACCCTAAGGAGTCGTGGCGCAAAGTCTACGGCCAGTTACCCTTTTGCTGTTTTAAACGTCAATAAGGAAAGTATCACTTTAAACATCAAATCGACGCAGGGGCAGGCACTACTGAAAAAACTGGTGACTAGTGTAGATGTCGTACTGGAAAATTTTGCGCCGGGCACCATGGCCCGGTATGGAATAGGCGCAGATCAGCTAAGAGCTTGTAATCCACAGCTGATTTATGCCTCAAGTACGGGTTACGGCAATGCGCCAGGACCTTACCGAGACTTCCTGGGCATGGACATCACCCTCCAGGCGATGACTGGGGTAATGAGTATTACCGGCGAAGAAAACAGCACACCACTGAAAACCGCCGCTGCTTTTGCAGACTTTATAGCTGGCACACACCTGTATGCGGGTATCGTCAGTGCGCTCTACGCAAGGCAGACATCTTGGGAAGGCGCCAGCGTCGATATTTCAATGCAGGATTGCGTTCTGCCAACGCTGGCCACAGCACTGGGCTCGTTTTACCTCACCGGAGAGCCGCCCAAAAGAGCCGGTAACCGCCATCCCGGCCGCTCTCTTGCACCCTATAATGTCTATGTTGCTGCCGATGGGCATATCGCCATTATCGCCATCCGCGAAGGCCACTGGCGGAAGTTGTGTACGGCAATGGGTAAAACAGCGTTAGCCAGTGATCCCCGTTTCAAGGACTTCCCTGCACGTTGTGAAAATATGTCGGAACTTGATGCAGAAATTACCCGCTGGACCGCGACTCGAACCCGGGCAGAGATACTGGCTCAGACCCAGGCACATGGTGTCATCTGCGCGCCAGTGCAGGATCTCAAAGACGTTGTCAATGATCCTCACCTGGCGGCCAGAGGCACAATAAAGATCTCAAACCATGCGCACCTAGGGAGCATAGCGCAAATGCAGACCGCAATCCGGTTCACCGATATTGAACCACCGGAACTCACCCAGCCGCCCGAACTGGGCGCCAACACCCGTTTGGTTTTAGCTGAACTGGCGGGCCTATCTGATAGAGACATAGACAAGCTGTATCAACAAGAAGCCATTTAAAGTCAATACTTCTATTTATATTTGATATAAATCAATAGTTTACTGTATTTTCTAAAGATTAAACAAAGATTTAGCTTAGTGCAGACACGGCTTCAGACTCAGGCGCTGGTCTTCACTTACCCGGCACATTCGCTATTGAGAAGCATGCGATAACAATGCCTGATATAACCGGACGTTAAATTCTGCCCCAGTGATACCCGTGTGCTCCAGGGGGTTATCTGTTTCCGCATCTAAGCCAAGTGCAGCCGCGAGTGTCCCTCCCGTCAAGCCTCTAAAACCGTGAGACCAGGCCATAGAGGGGAGATCCAGGATAAAATAATGAAACAGTCGCCGCCATGTGAGGCCCTGTTTTCTAAATAACTGATCGACGAAACTGATATCAAACCAGGCATTGTAAGCAACGAAAAGAACACTTTTACTGCCAGCCACCCGATCATGAAAATCAAACCAATGATCAATAGCTTCAGCTTCGCTTACAAAACCCCGGCGGGCCCATCGATCTATCGAAAACCCGTTGACAGCGATGGCACCCGCCTCGGCTCGCCCTGGATGAGCGGGCATGACCCTTAAGAACAACCGGTCCAACTCCTGCCCTTGCAGATCGGTCATGATCACGCCGATGTCAATAATTTCATGGTAACCCGGTGTCAATCCGGTGGTTTCGACATCAACATGGGCCAGCAACCACTGTCCCGGGTCTGTCTGCGGGTTAGAAAAACTAAAGGGGACTGCGGCCATGTCTTCAACAAAATCAGGCGCCACCGCTGACTGAACTGAAAACGGTAACAATAGACACAAGAACATGATGATGTGCATCAACCTTCCTTTCCTGGACAGCAAAACAGTCAACCGAAACGGATAAAACCAACCCTTCCTAACAGCGGCCCATCTTCGTATTACACAATGCCATCGTTTCTTAGTCAGACTACTTTCAGATTAGATCGCATCGAACCGACACTGGGATCACGTTTGAGACGCCAACGATTCGCCCATCTCTCATTGCCTCGGTAATCGATCGTCAACCTCTGCCTGTCGGATGGCAGTATCGCCAATTCTGGTAGGCACCTGCCAGGCCGTGTCATTAGCATAGGACTAATCGATGATTTTGTCGATTG
>CAZGCW010000143.1:0-10016 GCA_964524295.1 uncultured Pseudomonadales bacterium | reverse complement strand
CAGCACTTCGGTCGACTTTTGAAGGGTCTTTTCCCGAGAAGGCGCCGCCACCATGCCGTGCCATACCGCCGTAGGTGTCGACGATAATTTTTCTTCCGGTTAAACCGCAGTCACCCACAGGTCCGCCAATGACAAAATTACCGGTGGGGTTGATGAAGTATTTGGTGTCAGCGTGCAGCCAGTTTGCCGGCAGTACCGGTTTGATCACCTCGTCCATAATGGCTTCACGTAAATCTTTCAGACTGATATCAGGATCATGTTGGCTGGATAGGACGACAGCATCAATGCAGTTGGGCATACCGCTCGCATCATAGCGAAAGGTGATCTGACTTTTGGCATCCGGTCGAAGGAATTTCAAGGCGCCGCTTTTACGGACCTCTGCCTGTTTCTGGACCAGCAGGTGCGAGTAGGTAATGGGTGCGGGCATTAATACTTCAGTTTCATTGCTGGCATAGCCAAACATCAGGCCCTGGTCGCCAGCGCCCTGTTCATGATCGCTTGATTCATCAACACCCATCGCAATATCAGGGGATTGTTTGCCGAGTGCATTAATAATGGCGCAGGAAGCACCATCAAAACCGATTTCGCTATGGTTGTAACCGATGTCGAGGATAACTTCCCGACAGACCCGCTCATAGTCGATATTGGTAGTGGTTGTAATCTCTCCTGCCATGACAACCATACCTGTTTTTACCAGTGTCTCGCAGGCAACCCGGGCATTGGGATCCTCTGCGATCGCAGCATCAAGGATCGCATCGGAAATTTGATCTGCCATTTTATCGGGATGGCCCTCAGAGACGGATTCCGAGGTAAAGAGGGTGTTGTTCGTCATAGTTAATTCTTCTTTCATGGGTTTTATTGGCCAGTTCATTCTATCTATTGTTTTAAGCCTGTACCAGAAGGCTCGATTGATTTTCATTCATCACCGACAGGGAAAATTTTCAAGTATTGCTGTTTCAGGGTCGCTTGTGGATTGCTGAAAGGCAGCCTATAAGCGACAATAGCATCTTCCAGTCAGGTGGTGAATTAGATGAGTTCGAGACGAGAAAAGGCCAATGCGATTAGGGCATTGGCAATGGATGCTGTACAGCAAGCTAACTCAGGGCATCCCGGTGCTCCCATGGGTATGGCTGACATCGCCGAGGCACTTTGGACATCAGTGCTAAGGCATAATCCGGCTAATCCAGATTGGCCTAACCGTGACCGGTTTGTATTGTCCAACGGGCATGGTTCCATGTTGTTGTATGCATTGCTGCATCTCACTGGTTACGAGCTGTCCATGCAGGAGCTGAAGAATTTCCGGCAACTGGGATCAAAAACACCGGGTCATCCTGAGTATGGTTACTCGCCAGGCATTGAGACGACCACTGGACCTTTAGGCCAGGGCCTGGCCAATGCCGTTGGAATGGCACTGGCAGAAAGAGTAATGGCTGCGACTTTTAACAAAACCGATGATAGTGGGCATTTTCATGAACTCGTCGATCACCATACCTATGTCTTTGCGGGTGATGGTTGCCTTATGGAGGGCATCTCCCATGAGGTCTGCTCACTGGCCGGTACTTTAGCACTGGGTAAATTGATCTGTATTTATGATGACAATGGCATATCCATTGATGGCCAAGTGCAGGATTGGTTTAGTGACGACACGCCAGCCCGTTTTGAAGCCTATGGCTGGCAGGTCATAGCGGATGTTGATGGTCATGATGGCGAAGCCGTCCTTGAAGCCTTGAATCAGGCGAAATCGAATCTCAGTCAACCCACCCTGATCTGCTGTCGTACCCAGATCGGGTTTGGTTCGCCGAATAAAGCGGGTACTGCGGGTAGTCATGGTGCCCCGCTCGGGGTTGAAGAAATAAAAGCCACTCGGGCGCAACTGGATTGGACGGCTGATCCCTTTGAAATCCCCCAACCGTTGCTGGCTGATTGGAATTGTGTAGAGCAGGGTCAGCAATTAGAGGCGGACTGGAATGCGCGTTTCAACGCGTACCAAGACCAGTTTCCAGGGCTGGCGAAGGAATATCAGCGGCGTCTCGCTGGTGAACTACCTGATGATTGGGCAGAACAGACGAGTCTGTTATTGGAGCAGACTCAGGCAGCGGCAGAAAGTACGGCCAGCCGCACCGCATCAGGCCAGATCATTGGCTGGTTATCTGCACAACTGCCGGAACTGATCGGCGGTTCAGCAGATTTGTCAGGATCAAATAACACCATCTGGCCTGAAGCCGTTTCAGTATCTGACCGTCCAGAGGGTAACTATGTTTACTATGGAGTGAGAGAGTTTGGCATGACGGCAATGGCGAATGGTATGGCCTTGCACGGCGGTTTGATTCCGTTCACCGGGACATTTCTCATGTTCATGGAGTATGCTCGCAATGCCGTCAGAATGTCAGCATTAATGGGGATACGAAACATTCATGTTTACAGTCATGATTCTATTGGTCAGGGAGAAGATGGCCCCACCCACCAACCGGTAGAGCAGTTAACCAACTTGCGAACCACGCCGGGCCTGCGGGTTTGGCGACCGTGTGATGCGGTAGAAACAGTTGCTGCCTGGTGCTCTGCAATTGAGAGAATGGCGGCGCCCAGTGCATTAGTACTGTCGAGGCAGAAGTTAGCCCATCAATCGAGAAGTGCAGCTCAACTAGATGCAGTGAATCGAGGCGGTTACATTTTGTTCGAGCCTGACCCATTTCCCCAGGCAGTGCTTATTGCCACGGGATCAGAAGTTGAAATCAGCCGTGCAGCCGCATTGCGACTGACCGAGCAAGGGATACCCACTCGATTGGTTTCCCTGCCCTGCGCAGAATTGTTTGCAGAGCAGGACCTCGATTATCGGGAGGCGGTGTTACCTTCATCGCTTCGCTGCCGTGTAGCGGTGGAAGCCGGCCACGGCGACTACTGGTCAAAATGGGTCGGCTTAGATGGATCGGTTGTTTCCCTCGATACATTCGGCGAATCCGGCCCGGGTGCTGATGTAATGGCTCACTTTGGTTTTAGTGACGACCAGGTTGTTGCTCGGGTACAGGAGCTCGTCGATCGTGCAGGTAGCTGAACTGACTTCCTTTGATCTAAAAGGTCAGCGGGTACTGATTCGAGAAGATCTCAATGTTCCGATCAGCCAGGGAAAGATCAGTAGTGATAAAAGAATTCAGGCGGCGCTTCCAACCCTGCATTATGCTATCGAGCAGGGAGCAAAAGTAATCGTCATGTCCCATCTGGGCCGGCCTAAGGAAGGCCTATCGATGGAATCACAACCGCAGGTCAGCCTTGCACCGGTAGCCAGGCAGATGGCCGAATTAACCGGTTACCGGGTAGCGTTAGTTGATCAATATCTGGACGGCTTTGAGTGGCCTGAGGCGGATATCGTGCTGCTGGAGAATGTACGTGTCAATCCGGGCGAATCAGCCAATGATGAACACCTAGCCAGAAAGCTGGCTGCTTTGTGCGATATTTTCGTGATGGATGCCTTTGGTACGGCACATCGTGCCCAGGCTTCAACAGCAGGTATAACCCGATTTGCTCCGGTTGCTTGCGCTGGTCCACTTTTGATGGCTGAACTACAGGCGCTGGGTAAGGCGCTACAAGCACCCAGCAAGCCAGTGGTGGCCATTGTGGGTGGTAGTAAGGTGTCGACCAAACTTGAAGTCCTGGATGCCTTAAGTGAAAAGGTGGATGCTTTGATTGTGGGTGGAGGTATTGCTAATACCTTTCTGGCGGCCAGTGGTATCAGGGTCGGCAATTCTTTGTATGAACCGGCTTTGCTCGATGCGGCCCGCCGCATTCAGACGAAGGTGAAGGTTCCTCTACCCACCGATGTTGTCGTCGGGCAGAGTCTGGGGCCGGAAAGCGAGGCTCGAATTAAACAGGTTGATGCTGTCTCGGAAGATGAAATGATTCTTGATATCGGCCCGCAGACTCAGGCGATATTCGCGGAGATAATAAAGCCTGCAGGAACGATTATCTGGAATGGGCCGGTCGGCGTGTTTGAGCTACCCAGGTTTTCAGCCGGTACCCGAGCCGTTGCTGATAGCGTGGCGAGTAATCAGGGGTTTTCAATCGCTGGCGGGGGTGACACCCTGGCAGCCATTGGGCAGTTTGGTATCACTGACCAGGTAAGCTATATTTCTACGGGAGGGGGTGCCTTTCTAGAATTCGTGGAAGGAAAGGCTTTACCTGCAGTAACAGCCTTACAGGCACGTAGCGAGAATTAAATAAGAGGAAACCAAAATGGCATTAGTAAGCATGCGACAAGTGTTGGATCATGCAGCGGAGAATAATTATGGGGTTCCTGCATTTAATGTAAATAATCTGGAGCAGATGCGGGCAATCATGGAAAGTGCCGAGCAAACGGATAGCCCGGTGATTGTGCAGGCATCTGCTGGAGCCCGGAAGTATGCAGGAAGTAACTTCTTACGACATTTAATTCTGGCTGCTATTGAAGAGTTTCCCGATATTCCTGTTGTGATGCACCAGGACCATGGCGCATCACCCGCAGCGTGCCAGCGATCCATTCAATTGGGTTTTTCGTCAGTGATGATGGATGGGTCTTTACTGGAAGATCAAAAAACGCCAGCGAGTTATGAATATAATATAGAGGTCACTCGAACAACCGTCATGATGGCGCATGCGTGTGGTGTTACGGTTGAAGGTGAGCTGGGATGTCTTGGATCACTGGAAACAGGTGAAGCGGGTGAAGAGGATGGGGTTGGCGCAGCGGGTACCTTGTCTATGGACCAGTTATTGACAGATCCAGACCAGGCTGTGGATTTTGTTGAAAAGACCGGTTGCGATGCTTTAGCGATCGCGATTGGAACCAGTCATGGCGCCTACAAATTTTCTCGACCACCGACGGGTGATATTCTCGCCATTGATCGGATTAAAAAGATTCATCAACAATTGCCTAACACACATCTGGTCATGCATGGCTCATCGAGTGTTCCACAAGACTGGCTGCAGGTGATCAATGAGTTCGGTGGCGAAATTCCAGAAACTTATGGCGTTCCGGTTTCAGAAATTCAGGAAGGAATTCGTCATGGTGTTCGTAAAGTTAATATTGATACCGATTTACGCCTGGCTTCGACCGGTTCGATCCGGCGGTATCTGGAGAATAACAAAGCAGAGTTTGACCCCAGAAAGTATCTTGGTGAATCCTTGAAAGCCATGAAAGAGATCGTAATTGGTCGCTATGAAGCGTTTGGAACGGCTGGCAATGCTTCTAAGATAAAGCCAGTTGGACTTGAGGACATGGCTGATTTTTATCGTAATGCCTAATCCAGTATGGCATTGAATTCGTCCTCTTATAGAGATCTCGAGGGTATTTTTGATACGGATTGTCTGTCCATTGAGCCCGCAGATTTGGAATTTTATGGTACTGACTGGACGCGGTTTTATGAGCCTGATCCAGCAGCGATTGTATTTCCACGAGAGATCACCCAGGTGGTCGAACTGGTTCGACTCGCAAACCATAATAGGCTGTCACTGGTACCGTCAGGTGGTCGAACCGGGCTAAGTGGAGGCGCTGTTGCCCGGCACCAGGAAGTCGTTGTCAGCTTTGCCAAAATGGACAAAATAGTCGATTTTGATGAAGCAGATCATTTAGTGTGGCTCGAAGCAGGCGTGATTACCAAGCAGTTGCAGAATTTTTCAGAAGCGCAAAACTGTCTTTATCCCGTTGATTTCGCATCCTCTGGGTCGAGCCAACTCGGTGGTAATATTGCAACTAATGCCGGTGGCATCAAAGTAGTGCGATATGGGTTAACTAGAAACTGGGTGGCTGGGTTAACCGTTGTCACAGGTAAAGGCGATTTACTGGAACTGAATAATGGCCTGACCAAAAATGCGACTGGCTATGACTTCCGCCACTTATTTGTCGGCTCAGAAGGAACTCTGGGTATGATTCTGGGCGCCGCTATGCGGGTTACTCAACCACCGATTTCCCTTCACGTTATGCTGGTGTCTATTCCCGATATGGTGAGTGCTTTGAAATTGTTGAAGCTCTGTCAGGCGGACCTGCCAGTCACTGCATTTGAATTTTTCTCGGCAGCGGCTTTAGAGCAGGTGATGCACCATGAGGATTTGGCCGCACCGATGACAGGTAATTCACCTTACTATGTGCTGGTTGAATTTGAGGGTGATGGTGAGCAGGGCGCGTCGAGTGCATTGCCCGTGTTTGAAAAAGCCCTGAGCCAGGGCTGGGTCCTGGATGGTGTGATGAGTCAAAGTGAAACCGAGCGCCTGCGGTTATGGCGGTATCGAGAAGGAATCTCTGAAGCAATTACTTCAAGGACGCCTTACAAGCATGATATTTCGGTGTTGATTTCTCAGGCCCCCGATTTCTTGAAGGACATTGAAGCCGTCGTGAAACAGGAATCGGCTGCTTTTGAAGTTGTTTGGTTTGGACATATCGGAGATGGCAATGTCCATCTTAATATTCTTCGTCCAGAAGACTGGCCAATCGATCAATTTCGGTCCGTATGCGAAACACTTGGATCAAAGATAATGGCAGTAGTCGCGCGTTTTAAGGGCAGTATTTCTGCCGAACACGGGGTTGGTTTACTAAAAAAAGGCTATCTGCAGCACAGTCGTTCAGAACTTGACCGTCGTTACATGAGAGAGATGAAAGACCTATTTGATCCAGCTGGTATTATGAATCCAGGTAAATTAATTTAGGCTGGTGTTATTTCCTGTACTGAATTCGCCTTATCCATGAGCAGAACGTCAGCCCCCTGGAGAGCAAAAAGGCCGTTGCTGACAACCCCCGGTATTTGGTTGATGGCGGTTTCCATCACGGTGACTGATTCCATGTTCAGATCGCTGACATCGAGAATGATGTTGCCGTTATCGGTAGTAAACCCCTGGCGGTAAACAGGTTTACCACCCAGTCCAGCCAATGCCCGGCCGACCACAGAACGGGCCATCGGGATCACTTCGACAGGCAGCGGGAAGCCGCCTAATTGGTTTACCCATTTGCTCTGGTCGGCAATGCAGATAAACTGGCGAGCGGCTGAAGCAACGATTTTTTCTCTGGTCAGGGCGCCGCCGCCACCCTTTATCATGGCAAGTTGGGGGTCGATTTCATCTGCTCCATCCACATAAACGACCAATTCGTCTACCTGGGTTAATTCTAAAACGTTGATACCATGTTGTTTGAGTCGATCAGCCGAGGCATTTGAACTGGCAACCGCGCCGGCAAAGCGATGTTTAACTTTTGCCAGCGCATCGATGAAATGATTTGCTGTACTGCCAGTACCGATACCAACATAGCTTTCGATGGTTAGATATTTATCGATATAATCGGCGGCATAGGCCCCCAGCAGAGCCTTTGTTTGTTCCTGATCCATGATGTCGGCCTATCCTTTTTGTTGGTAAGGGTCTGGTTGATTTAAGGTGAATCGGGAAGATCCCGTCAGTATCTGGTTCAAAGCATGATTATCCATAGAGAAGGTTTCATGTTTAAGGAGAGGCAGCAAAAAGTCCATAATTATATGCAACATTTTAGAAATGGGGTCGGTTACTATCACCCTAGGAGGCTGCTAGGATTCAGCGGCGGCATCAGCCATCATGACTGGGACTGAATAACATGAATAGGTATATAAGGAAGATACTCGAAGCTGATGTCTATGAGGTGGCAGAGCAGTCCCCTCTGGAATTAGCCCCGATTATCTCAACGCGGTTGAATCGCCGGATTTTGTTAAAACGAGAGGACTTGCAACCCATCTTTAGCTTTAAGGTGCGTGGGGCCTTTAATAAGATCAGGAAGCTGGTTGCAGAGCCGGGTCATGTGGGTGTGATTACGGCCTCTGCCGGCAATCATGCCCAGGGTGTCGCCCTGGCTGCTGCAAAACTGGGCACCCAGGCCGTGATTGTCATGGGGAAAAATACACCGGATATCAAGGTTGATGCGGTCAATGCGCTGGGGGCCAAGGTGGTCCTGACGGGCGAAAGTTATGATGAGGCAGCTGAAGTTGCCCGGAAGATGAGTGCCGAACAAGGCTATACCTATGTGCACCCTTTTGATGATGAGGATGTCATTGCCGGGCAGGGGACGATTGGTATGGAGATCATGAGGCAATGTCGCGAACCGATTGACGCTATCTTTGTACCCGTCGGGGGGGGCGGTTTAATCGCCGGAATCGCCGCCTATGTGAAGTATCTTCGTCCTGCTATTCGAATTATAGGCGTGGAAGCTCAGGGTTCTGCGTGTATGACAGCGGCTTTAAATGCTGGCAAGCGGATCAGTTTGAAAAAAGAAGATCTCGACCAGTTTGCTGATGGTACTGCGGTTAGACAAGTGGGCAAACAGGGTTTTGAAATAGCCAGGCAATCGATTGACCAGATGCTGACAGTCAGTGTGGATGAGATTTGCACCGCCATAAAGGATATATTCGAAGAGACCAGAGTAATTGCTGAACCGGCCGGTGCCCTCGCCCTTGCAGGCGTCAAGCACTATATACAGCAATCAACCGATGCGACTTCTGCCGCCAGTTTGATAGCCGTTGTTAGTGGCGCTAATGTCAATTTTGATCGACTGCGACATATTTCTGAGCGTAGTGAAGCCGGTGAAAAACGTGAAATGTTATTGGGCGTGACTATTCCAGAAAAGCCGGGTAGCTTTGAGCGCTTTTGTAAGCTCCTTGGAAAGCACCCTGTCACCGAATTCAATTATCGCTACCGAAACAGGGACCAGGCTCAAATTCTAGTGGGGATCCAGAGTGTTGGCGGAATAGATCAAAACGCAGCACTTAAGGCTAAACTGGCGCAGCAATATTCGTTGGTGGATTTGTCCAGTAATGAAGTCGCTGCATTGCATGTGCGACACATGGGCGGTGGACCATTAGAGGCGATGGCTAATGAACGCCTGTATCGATTTGAGTTTCCTGAACGTCCTGGTTCTCTGCTGAGATTCCTGAAGGTGTTGGGCCAGCAGTATAATATTACCTTGTTTCATTACCGGAACCATGGTGCTGCATTTGGTAGGGTGTTTATCGGATTGCAAATCCCTACCGGATCTTTGTCTAAATTCAGGGCTGAAATGCGGTCATTAGGGTATCGTTACTGGGAAGAAACGGATAATCCTGCTTGTGACCTGTTTTTGCGCCATCATTCATAAGATAGCTCTAGGGGAATTCAGGTTTCGCTTATTCTTGTTGAATTTTTTTATTTGTTTTCGACAGAACGGGCTTCCCGTGCCTGGTCCTGCTGGTCCAGTTCGAATTCGAGAAATTCAGCTTCGAAACTTAACTGGGTGGTATCCGTGATGTGGTCCAGATATAGCTTGCCCTGTAGATGATCGAATTCGTGTTGAAAGACGGTTGCCAGGAACCCCCGTAATTCGACTTGCTGAGCATCGGCATTCAGATCCAGATAGTGAACGGCAATATGTTCTGGCCGATACACTTTGCCGCGTAATCCGGGGACAGAAAGACAGCCTTCCCAGTAGCCCTGTTCTTGTCTGTTGAGAATTTCAATTCTAGGGTTAATGAAAACTGAAAAGGGCATGGAGATGGACTGACCATATCGGCTTTCCACCTCGGCGATTTCGATCACCGCCACTTGTACGGATCGATTGATTTGTGGCGCAGCAAGGCCAATCCCACCAGACGCGGCTAGGGTCTCTTTTAAGTCGGTTAATAGCGCATTAAATTCCTCGCTACCGATCAGGTCCACGGGATAAGGGTCAGCGATCTTTCGCAAGGTGGGATGTCCCATTCTTATGATATTTCTGATGGTCACGCTAGCATAATCCTGAAATAAACTAGTATATCTGTGGCGTTGCTGAATGCTAGTTCAGTCAGCTAATTGGGTCAGGTAGGATGGTTTTCCCCAGCCGCAATAATCTCAAGGTCGGTGACTATGAAATCCATGGCTACATCCCATCCCTGAACAGGGAATTGACATTCTTGACAGCTATGTCCGACGCCAATCAGCAGAGGTTGAACCTGTCCAGAATTCGCTTTTGATAAAACCCGGTCATAGTAACCCCCGCCCATCCCGAGTCGAAAGCATGCCCTGTTAAA
>CAZGCW010000142.1:0-10049 GCA_964524295.1 uncultured Pseudomonadales bacterium | reverse complement strand
GCCCAATAGAAGGTGGTCCAGTTGTGCATGTAATAAAAGTCAGTTCTTCCAGACCAGCTACTGAGTTCCGGAAGGTAGCTGATGTAGGCGGCACTGTAATTGAGGAATTGCTTCAATACTTCGACTGTCGGGCCACTGAACAAAACAAATAGGCCTAAACAGGCAGCCACCGCCATATTCCATTCACTCAATCGTTTGATCCCACCATCCAGGCCTTTCAGCACCGAGGTTAACGCCATGCCGGTAATGATTATGACTAGTATCATGTGGGTTCCAGTTCCACTGGGAACATCAAACAGGTAATTAAGCCCGCCTGCAGCCTGCTCAGCACCATATCCCAGTGACGTTGCCAACCCGAACAGGGTTGCAAAAACAGCGACGACATCGATGACATGACCCGGCCAGCCCCAGATGCGCTCGCCTAGTAAGGGGTACAGTGCTGAGCGGATCACCAATGGCAAGCCTTTGTTATAACAAAAGAAAGCCAAAGCAAGCCCAACCAGGGCATAACCGGCCCAGGGATGGAAAGCCCAGTGGTAAATAGTGGCTGCCATAGCCAGTTCCCTTAGTGCTTGACCGTCAATCGATTCAGCGTTAAGCGGCGGCACCAAGGCGTGGTTCATCGGCTCTAAAACACCGTAAAACATGATGCCAATACCAATTCCTGCAGCAAACAACATACAAACCCAACTCACAAAGTGATAGCGGGGCCGGGCGTTCGATCCACCGATTCGGATTCGCCCTAGCGGCGACAAGACCAGGAAAATGCAAAAAAGCAGGTACAGGTTCATGGCCCCCATGAAAAACCAGTCCAATGTCGTGGTCAGCCAGATTCGAAGATCATTAAAGTAGACAGCGGCCAAATCAGGCTGGCTCAAGGTAAACAACACAAATGCGACAATCGTAAAACTGCTTATGAGGAAAACCGGGTTATGGATATCAAGACCGATGGGGTTGATATTATCCTGGCCGACAACGTAATCAGAAGAATAAAGGGCGTCCGGAGCGCATGGCTGTTCGGCTTTGAGTTCATCGATAGACACGGAATTCCCATTTGCACTCATTCAGGGCCACCCTAACATGCACCCACCCGTCATGTCATATTCAGGTCCTGATAACAACCGCACGCACAAACCCGGTAATCCAAGAGAATGTCTTACCTTATGGTCGTTGCTCTTTAGCTTCTTTTTTAGTCCTGTAGACACCTCGTACCACTTCAAATATCGCTGCTTGCAAGTCCTGCTGGCTATAATCCTCCTTGAAATAACTGGTATAGACGACCACCAGATCACGCAATGGATTCACTAACAAACCCTGTCCACCCCAGCCGCCTTTAAATAGAAACCCCGCTTTATCGACATAATCCCACTGGTAAATATTGTGGCTGCCATCTTTCCTGATCAAATTAGCGTTAGGAGAATGAAGCAAAAAACCAAGGTGTTGATCTGAGATGATTTTACGGTCTGATATCACTCCATAGGACGGTGTAAAAAGCAGACCAAACCGGGCTAAATCTCTCATGTTGGATAAAAATCCACCATGGGTCAGCGGGATGCCATAGCGATAGGCCAGATAGGATGCATCGGCTTCGGCACCGATTTCCTGCCAAACCTCCCTGGTGAAGGTGTCTTGAAAAGGCTCCCCGGTCAACTTTTCTATCAACCAGGCCAACACAAATGTATTCATTCCAGAATAGGAAAACTGCTGACCCTGTTCTGCATGCCTCGACACTCGCAGGGTCTTAAGAAAGTCATAAGGATTATCCGGCGGTTCTGCCTCTCTATAGCCGTCGCCAATGGCCATGGAATACTGGTAATAGCAGGATTGCCGATGTTCGTATTCATCCTGGCAATCCAACCCCGTCGCCATATCAAGGATATTGCGGACACTGACTCCAGCAATGTCTGAATCAATAAGTTCAGGCAGATAGAACTCAATCGGTCGGCTGACATCAATTAGTCCCTGTTCCTCATAGATCCTGACCAGGGTTGCTGGCAGAACCTTGGCGACTGACCAATAGATCGGTTTCTCGTAGGGCTGCATACGCGGATAATGCTCATACACTATCTTGCCCTTATGTACTATGACCACACCCATGGCAGTGGAATGCTCGCTACTTAGAAACTCTGAAAAGGCCATCACGCCGCTCGCTGTGGCGATGGGGTAGTCATCAATCTCCTGATTCGGTTCAACCGCCAAACGACTGACCGCACCCCGCCGATAGACATTCACCGTAGGGAACATCTGATGGACGTTTTTGTGCATCCAGCCCATCTGGTCACCCCTCACCGTCCACCAGATATCATGGCTGGGTACTCGTCTCTGCCGGCGTTGAATTTCCTCTGGAGTGTAGGCTGACTCAAAAGCGGGCACCGGCTCACCTGCAAATGCAAGTTTCGGCAACAACGCCAATACAACGAAAACAACGAGTTTAAACATAGGTCCCCGGTCGGATTAAACAAGAAACGCACCTAAATCTAACTGCGGAAACAATCCTAAACAAACCGAATAAGATCATTCTTACCCTAAACATAGGTTACTCATTTGGGTTTCCGTGCGCGTCATTAGATTAGCATGGCCACTCCAGAGGATGAACCGAAAAATACACGCACACGTGTCGCCGGAATAACCTGATCCCTGAAATGTGGCCAGATATCCCTTACTGTATTTTGCGTCGCCTGCCCGCACGTCCCCGATGACCTGCCGGCGATGCCGGTGGTGCGGGCTCAGGTAGCGGCTTCAACTCCGGTAACGCTGTCTGCGTTTTCATACCGGATATAATCAAGGCCCGCATTGCAGCGTCAACATGAGCATCAGTTTCTATCGGATCATAGTTACGCAGCCGTTCCTCCACCTGGTTACTGGCTCGCTGTTCGAGTTCCTCAGATCCGGCTTCTTCCCAGCTTTCCCTATTCAAGCGATCGAAGACGGGGTCCGTCTGGTAAAGCTCTTGGGGCCAGTGCTCAAGGGTGTGTGGGGAAGTAATCAGGTGATCCTCGCGTATCAATTCATTAACCAGTTCATCCGTGGGGAGGTCGCCCTGTACTTGTATTTCCTTAACAAAATGAAGCGACTGCCCACATATTTCATTATCAAAAACGAGCTTGGGCAAGCTAAAGGTGAGCACAAAATCCAGCATTCCAGGACCGGAAACTGAATTTATTCCGGCTATCGCCGCCAGCAGAGCACTGCTGAAACTCTCTCCACCGGCCTGGGCATCGAGTAATTTACTGTCGCTTAAAGCCATATAAGCCTGCGTCGGCAGGTTCATTGATTTGGCGATCGCTACATAAGCAACATTTAGATGTTGCGCCTCAATTGCTGCCATGGGAGAACTGGCTGCCTTCATGTGAAAGGTGGCTGGCGCGCCGCCAAACAGAACCGGAGCACCTGGCCTGATGATCTGTGCCATGGTCAGACCCGATAGCACATCAATACAATGAAATACCAGTGACCCCACCAGCGTCACCGGTGCAATCAATCCCATGAGCGTGACCGGTACAATCTCAATCGGGATTCCGGCTTCAACACAATCCAGCAAATTCTGGCAGGAGTCTTCTCCATAGCGAAAATTACCCGTCGCTGTAATCGTAAATATCGCCATAGGCCGGGCAATCAAGTCTTTTTGATCATCTCGAAACATTTGCAGCATTTCCGCCATGACAGGCACGCCATTTTCACTGAAGGCGCCTGACACGACCGGCTTTTTGGACGTCGTCAACGTCATATACAATCTCCAGGCATCTGATACCTGGGACTCAATATCTTCATTGGTTGAGAATGCAGTCGCTAGATAGGAAATATGCTCCAAGCCATCACAGAGCCGGGCATAATCGAGAAAATCGTCGGAATTAGCTAACCTGACCTGCCCACTGCGATGATCGAGGATTTTCAATCCACTGGAACCAGGAACATAGTGGACATTATTTCCACCAATCTCCGTATAGAAATCACCGTCCCGGTTAAACAGCGAAAATGATTTGGGTGCATCCGCTATGGCCTTGTCAACCACATGCTCTGGGAAGAGCATACGCTGACTGACGGGATCAGCCCTTAAACCATGATCCAGCAGCCGCTGTCGCAATTGAGTGCCCCGTATTTCGATTCCCACTTCTGCCATCAGGCGTTTAGCCTCACCAAGAATGCGGCTGATCATTTCTTCGTTCAGCGTCTGTAATAGTGGTCGCATAAATATTTCCAGTAACGGTAGTTCAACTTGGTTTTATCTCTTTTTTGCGCTCGCTGACATAGCCGTTTAACGCTGCCAGCGTCGATGGTTTCATTTCAGGTTGTTTATACTCATTGAGCAACGTCTTCCATATCTGATTGGCCCGGGTAACCGTATCCTGCCCTCCAAGTTCTTCCCAGCGCTCGAAATTTTGTCGAGTCGACAGCATAGAGGGATAAAAAGCATTTTCATACCGAGCCAAGGTATGCTCGGTCGCAAAGTGGTGACCCCCAGGCGGCACTTCTGCAATCGTCTGCAATGCCAATTCATCTTCAGTAACAGCAAGGGGCTCCAGGGTCTGGGTCATCATCTGTAACATTTCCGCATCCAGAATAAGTTTTTCAAATGAAGCGGTCAAACCACCCTCGAGCCAGCCTGCAGCATGGTTAACTAGATTAGTATGGCCCATCATTGAACCCCATAGGGACATTTCACTCTCGTAGGCAGATTGTGCATCGACACAATTAGATGACGTTGTATTACTGGACCGACTGGGTAACCCAAGGTAGCGGGCGATCTGCGAACTCGCCAGCGCCAGTTTAGTATATTCCGGCGTCCCCATGGCAGGAGCGCCACTTTTCATATCAACATTGGATGCAAACGAACCATAGATGACCGGCGCCCCCGGTCGTATACATTGCACCAGGGTCAGCGTCGCCAGGACTTCCGCTGTCTGTTGTACCAATGTTCCAGCAAGACTGACCGGGCTCATCGAACCCGCGAGGGTAAAAGGCGTAACACAACTGACCTGTCCTGCCCTGGCCAGTTCAATGATCGCCTCAGACATCGGAACATCCAGTTGCATGGGCGAATTCGTATTAATAATACCGAGGATAGCGGGCTTGTCTAACAACTCGGCCCGATCTGTATCCAACGCGATACACGTCATTTCGATACAATCAACGGTCCGGTCCCTACCCAGCGCATAAGCCTGGACATTTTTGTCTAATAAACTGAACTGTGCCAGGTAAAGATCCAGATGCCGCGATAAAGGCGGCAGGTCCATGGCCTCGAAGGCACCGCCCCCTTCCTGATGAATAATATTGAGACTCTGCACCAGCCGCAGATAATCACATAGCTCTGCGTAGGTCCCAGGCCGCCGGCCTTGATCAAGATCGCTACAGAATGCGGGACCACCCACAGAGGTAAAAACAATATTACTACCACCAATGACTAAATCATGAGCTGGATTCCGCGCCCTCAACGCAAATGAAGCCGGCGCACAAGAAAGGTGCTCAAGCACCATGGCACGATCAAACCGGATGCTCTGCTGGGCAGTATCGAGCTTACCACCGGCAGCCATCAGCAGCTGACAACTTTCGTCATGCAAAAATCGCATCCCTTTGGTCTCCAGGACACTCAGGGCGCCATCAACGATTTTCTCAAGCTGTCCAGCCGTGAGGATCTCCATCGCCGGATAAGGATTGCTTACACCTGCAAAAGGTAGCTGCAAAACCCCGCTGCCTTGTTTCCTCTTTACACTTATTCGACCGCGCCTGTTGACCATTTGGCTGATCCTTTTTTGATCTGCTTTAACCCGGGAATCAACCATCAGCACCTGGCCGAAAAAGATCCTGAATCATCTGAGATGAGCGCTGTAACCCCTTTCAGAAAAAGTCTGACAGAGTTGGGCGCTTGTAACCCGATCACTGGCTAAATTCGGCCACAATTAAAGCCGCCAGCCCACTCATTGTCGACAAGAATCCCTTCACCAAAGTAGTCAGGACCTTGTATTCGAATCCCATTCAAATGCGGCAGGTTGGATCAAATTGACCCATCAACTGTCGAAGTTTCCTATTTTAGCATCCCGTTTAGTGGAGCTACAGAAAACTTAAGAGTTGAAAGTTACTAAAAAATCCCAGAGTATTCAAAACTGACGGCACCGATGCCGGGTTATCTCGAGACGACTACCACACCTTTAAACTACAAATCAGAAGCCTCGGGGCGTCATTTCTTGAGGAAAAAGCCAACATCTATGTCCAATCCATTGACAGAACTACTCAACGAGCGTGATTACCTGCTTGCTGACGGCGCTACCGGTACCAACATGATGGCCATGGGCCTGCCCGTGGGACAAGCTCCAGATTTATGGAACCTGAAGGCTCCCGAAAAAGTAACCCAACTCCACACCGGTTTTTTGGAAGCCGGTGCCGATATCCTCTTAACCAATACGTTCAGTTCAAACCAGTATCGACTGTGCCTTGATGAGGCCCAGCACCTCACCTCGGACATCAATGTGGCAGCAGCAAGGCTGGCTCGCTCAGCATGCGAATCCGTCGATCGGCCTGTCATCGTAGCCGGCTCAATGGGTCCCTCGGGAGAACTGATGGAACCCCACGGCACCATGGATCACGAAGCTGCCGTTGCCGCTTTCACCGAGCAGGCCAATGCATTAGCTGAAGGTGGCGTTGATATCATCTGGATAGAGACCATCTTTGCCTTTGACGAGTTATTGGCGGCGGCCACAGCCGCAGCCAGCACGGGTTTGCCTGTGGCATCAACCATGACTTTCGATACCGCCGGAAGGACCATGATGGGCAATACCCCGGAACAGGCCAGCGACTATATGAAATCGACTTTACCCCCGCTCACCGCCTATGGCGCCAACTGCGGTGCCGGACCTTCCATGCTGGTAGACACAATCTCCAAGTTCAGTCAATGTGCGGCTGAAAATGACATCATTATTGCCAAAGGGAATTGCGGGATTCCACAGTCTATTGGTGGTGAAATCGTGTATAGCGGTGACGATGAAACCATGTGGCATTATGCCCGGCTGGTTCGGGATTGTGGCGCACGAATTATCGGTGGTTGTTGCGGAACAACGCCAGCCAGGCTCAACACCATCGCCAGGGCACTCCAGGATTATACCCCTGGCAGCACCCCTTCTGAAGCTACCATTGAAGCAGTACTGGGACCCATACAAAAAAGCAAAAACCGCAGCAAAAGAGGTAACCCGAGAAGAAAGACCTGAGCCGGGTCCAACTCAGTGCTAGCAGCGAAACACGATGTCAGCGAACATCTGTACAAACCAGGGCACGTTCATGGAAGAGAATGCGTTGTCTGCTTTCACCGACCCAGATGGCGAACCCCAAGCAAGCTCATGGCTAATGGATAAGCCTTAACTCTTGCAGCCCAGGACGAAACCAGGTTCTTAATCATCAAACGCACGACGATCTACTGGAATCCAACAACTCAACCTAAAGCCGGCTGTTGGCCTGGCCCTTGTTCTTGCCTTCACGATCAATTCGAGCGCAATATCCAGTCATCCATGTTACTCACCAACACGATTACCACAGAGTTAAAGACTCTCAGTTCGTTCTTTGGTGCCGCTCAAAGGCCATAGCATTAATTCAACACAGTCAAATTTCACTTTGGGTTATGATGGGAAGTTCAATGAGTGGAGGCATCATGCCAATTCAAGATCCAAGATATGACATCCTGTTCGAGCCCGTCAAAGTGGGTCCTGTCACAGCAAAAAACCGATTTTACCAAGTGCCTCACTGCACTGGCATGGGCTGGTCTCGACCTCGCATGGTGGCAGCGGTACGAGGGATGAAAGCAGAAGGAGGCTGGGGTGTCGTCTGTACCGAATATTGTTCGATCCATCCATCAACGGATGACATCCCCTTCAACAGTCACTCAATCTGGGACAAAGGAGACATCAGGGCACACCGCTTAATGACCGACAATTGCCATGAACATGGTGCCCTGGCAGGAGTAGAACTGTGGGTCAGCGGTGCCGAATCAGTCAACTACCTGACTCGCGAAGTACCCATGGATGTGGTCTCAATGCCGAATGGAAATGGCGAGCCCTATCAGGCCCGGGCAATGGACAAATCTGATATCAGGGAATTACGCCGCTGGCATCGCAACGCAGCTCTTCGCGCTAAAGAAGCCGGCTTCGATATTGTCTATGTCTATGCCACCCACCATTACCTCCTGGACAATTTTCTGAATCCATCCATTAATACGAGGACCGACGAATATGGCGGAAGCCAGGAAAATCGTATGCGTATTGTTCGCGAAATAATCGAAGAAACTCGCGACGCAGTCGGCGACTCCTGTGCTGTCGCGGTACGTTTTAGTGTTGATGACGGCGGTGGCCCGGACGGGACTCCTGTTCACGCCGATCGCTTGGAGATATTCGAAGCGCTCTCAGAACTCCCTGATCTCTGGGATATCAATATCTCGGATTATTCATGGGAAATGGGTTCATCACGTTTCACTCAGCAAGGGGCCCTGGAATCCTACCTGGCTGAAGTGAAATCGAAAACGACCAAACCGGTGGTATCCGTTGGCCGCTTTACCTCTCCAGATGCCATGGCCAGCCAGATAATGAAAGGAGTTCTTGATTTTATCGGTGCTGCACGACCTTCTATCGCCGATCCGTTTCTACCCAATAAAATCAAACAGGGTCGAATAGACGACATCCGTGAATGCATTGGTTGCAACATCTGCTATACCGGAGACAGCAAACACTACCCCCTGCGCTGCACGCAAAATCCAACCATGGGAGAAGAGTGGCGCCGTGGCTGGCACCCTGAAAAGATAGCCGCCAAAGGCTCGGATGCTAACGTTCTGGTTATTGGTGCCGGACCCGCCGGCCTTGAAGCCTCAGTTGCGTTGGGACAACGCGGCTACTCGGTTATGTTGGCCGAAGCGACTCGCCAACTTGGCGGTCGGGTGACCCTGGAAAGTCAATTACCGGGCTTGGCTGAATGGGCAAGGGTACGTGATTATCGCACAGCACAGCTGGCCAAGCTGCCTGAAGTACAGATCTTTCGGGAAAGCAGGCTTTCCCTAACAGACATCCTTGCTGTGGAAGCCGATCACATAGCCATCGCGACCGGCTCGACCTGGCGGCGCGATGGCTACGGCATTTACGCCACATGCCTTATGGATCCGTTGCCACCACCCAAACACACTTTTACACCTGACGATATCATGGCTGGGAAAATGCCCGACGGGCCCACCCTTGTCTATGACGACGAGCGTTTCTACCTAGCAGGCCTGATTGCTGAGAAAATACGCATGACTGGCATAGATGTCACCTACATCACACCCGCCCCCAAGGTATCAAACTGGAGCGTCAACACGACTGAACAATTCAGGATACATCAGCGCTTAGCTGAACTTGGCGTGCAGATCATTCTGAATCATGGCTTGGAAGGTTTTGATGGCAGCCAGGCAATTATCAGCTGCGCTTATACGGAAAAAGAACAGGCTATTGTCGCTGACAACCTGGTTCTGGTGACCTGCAGGCAACCAGAAGACAGCCTTTTCTATGAAGTACAGAGCGCCATCGAACAAAAACTGGAAGGCGCTCCTTTGACGGTAAAACGCATCGGCGATGCCAATGCACCCGCAATTATTGCCGCAGCAGTCTATTCAGGACACAAGTTCGCGCGAGAACTAGACGTTGCGGTCGATCGCGATAATCCACTCAAATACGATCGGGTTTTTTTTGATGAGGAATAGAGCCTACTACGTTCATAGCTTTGAATGGCGGGGATGCCTCTCATCATCAATTCCAGCCCAACCGATATGAAAAGGCTTTTAAAAAACAGGGTTTTCAACCGCGAGTCTCTTTTTTTTCTAATCAGTGTACCCCTATCCCTGGTCGTCATATCCGTTATGAATCTGACGAATATGAACACAGCTGATGGTGTCTCCGATCTGATTCAATTTACTGTGCGCTGTTCAGTGCCCTGGTTATATATCGCCTTTATGGCTTCGGCCATACATGCCCTTTACCCCAGTCATTTGAGTCAATGGCTCATGCGCAATAGGGTCATTTTCGGATTATGCTTTGCTACCTCAA
>CAZGCW010000141.1:904-10051 GCA_964524295.1 uncultured Pseudomonadales bacterium | reverse complement strand
GACCCTCAGTCGATGTCATTACTGGGCTGATCAAGGCGAATGTGCCGACGCGAATTGGTTTTCAGGTCTCCAGTAAAGTCGATTCCAGGACGATTCTGGATCAAGGTGGGGCTGAACAGTTATTGGGACATGGGGATATGCTGTATATGCCAGGGGGAACACCGATTCCGGTGCGAGTGCATGGCGCATTTGTGGATGATGATGAAGTCCACCGCGTTGTCGAAAGCTGGAAGTCGCTGGCGGAGCCGAATTATCTTGATAGTATTTTAGACAGCCGAACCGATGCGGAACTCCTTCCAGGTAGTGCCGGCGGTAGAGAAGATCAGCAGGGTGAGGCTGATCCGCTTTATGATGAAGCGGTCGCCTTTGTTACGTCGTCCGGTCGCGTGTCGATTTCGTCCGTGCAAAGGAAGCTTCGAATAGGTTATAACCGGGCAGCCAGGATGGTTGAGGAAATGGAACAAGCAGGTGTTGTCAGCCAAATGAACACCAACGGTTCCCGAGAGGTGCTGGCCCATGCGCCCCCTGACTAGCGTGTTTATGGGGATGGTGCTTCTGGTATTTTTCTCACCGATCGCCATCACCGGATTGAATGACGAGGATCCAGCGGACTTGTTGATGCACCATCTGCGTCTCATTGAGGAACTGGAAGCCGTATACAGCCAAAAGACGGATGATAGCTTGGTCAGTAACCAACATGGCAGGTTCTGGCTTAGGCAACCTGGGCAATTCCGCATTCAACCAGCGGATGATCTGAATCCATTGCTTGTCTCGGATGGGATTGACTTGTGGGCGTTCGATGCCCTGTTGGAGCAGGTTGTAGTTCAATCGGCCAGTTTGGACCCGACCGTGTCTCCGGTTTTGTTGCTGGCTGACCCTAATCTGGATTTGGATGCACATTACGAGGTGGGATTTTACCGTGATGGCCTGGAAGAAGTATTTGCTTTATCTCCGCTTCGTGAAGATGCCTTCTTCAGGAATTTAAGTCTACATTTTAAGGCGGGCTTACCTGTTCGGATCGGTGTTTTTGTCGCTTCTGGACAATATCTGGAGATGGACATTGAGGTGATCGAACACCAGCAGGCCTTTCCAGTTTCGTTGTTTCAATTTGAGGCGCCTGCTGGTGTGGACGTCATTGACTATCGCCAATGAGTTTATTTGAGCCAGAGAATCAGTTCCAGCCTTTGGCTGCTCGACTCAGGCCAGAGACGCTTGCAGATTTTATTGGCCAGGCGCATCTACTGGCACCGGGGAAACCGCTCAGACGCGCCATTGAAAATGGTCAATTGCATTCAATGATATTCTGGGGTCCGCCGGGTACCGGTAAAACCAGCTTGGCAAGACTCTTGGCGCATTATGCAGAAGCAGAATTCGTGTCAATATCGGCTGTGCTCAGCGGCGTTAAGGAAATCAGAAGCATTGTTGCTATGGCCAAACAAGTCGCCGGGCAGGGCCGAAAAACCATCTTATTTGTTGATGAAGTTCACCGCTTTAATAAAGGCCAGCAGGATGCTTTTCTCCCCCATGTGGAGGAAGGCACAATTATTCTGGTCGGGGCGACCACGGAAAATCCGTCGTTTGAATTAAATAATGCTTTGTTGTCGAGGGCGAGGGTCTATCGTCTACATTCCATACATGAAGATGAAATGCTTGGCCTGCTGGAACGGGTTCTACCCAGCATCGGCGAGACCGGTATCAAAGCAGATACGGGTGTGCTCAAAGCGATTGCGAGTAGTGCACAAGGTGATGCCCGGCTGGCCTTAAACCTCCTTGAAATTGCCGCTGATTCAGCCGTTGATGAGACCATTAAGCTGGATCAAATTGGCCCCATACTGGGTGACAGCGCTCGGCGATTTGATCAAGGTGGAGACCTGTTCTATGAACAAATCTCGGCCTTGCATAAAGCGGTTCGGGGCTCGGCACCCGATGCCGCACTTTATTGGTTTGCACGCATGCTTGATGGTGGTTGTGATCCGCTGTATATCGCTCGAAGAGTGGTACGAATGGCTACTGAGGATATTGGTAACGCGGACCCAAGGGCATTACAGGTTGCCTTAAATGGCTGGGATGTGCAGCGACGGCTGGGCAGTCCGGAAGGTGAACTGGCTATTGCCCAGGCGGTCGTCTATCTTTGCGTGGCTGCCAAGAGCAATGCGGTTTATAGGGCGCTAAACCAGGCAAAAGCCGATGTGATTAAATTCGGCTCGCTTGAAGTTCCCATGCATCTGCGTAATGCATCGACACAGATGATGACGGACATGGGTTATGGAGAAGAATATCAGTATGCACATGACCATGAGGATGCTTTTGTGGCTGGCGAGGATTATTTCCCTGAGCCCTTAAGTGGACAACAGTATTATTTCCCGGTTGAGCGCGGTTTGGAGGTAAAAATTGGTGCCAAGCTGGCTCACCTTCGCAGTCAGAATAGTAACAGCAAAATGAAAAGATATACCTCGGGAGATAATTGAGTATGGAATGGTTGGCGATTTCTCTCGGTGGCGCCTTAGGGGCTGTCTTGCGGCATGCCTTAGCGACGTTGGTCACAGAGCAAACTGAAACCGAGTTTCCCCTGGGAATATTTACCGTGAATGTCGTGGGTTGTTTTATCATGTCGGTCTGTTATGTATTGCTGGTCCAGCGACAACTGCTCGGTGATCCGTGGCGTGATTTTGCTTTAGTCGGTCTATTGGGTGCGTTTACTACCTTTTCCACTTTCTCCCTGCAGGCTTACGACTTGCTGATCAGTGGTCGTTGGGCATTGGCCCTGGGTTATGTATTAGGGAGTGTGCTGGTCTGCCTGTTGGCGGTCTTTGTCGGCGTATTCCTGACCCGGATGCTGATTAATCACTGACATTCTTTGTTGGTTTAGGTAAGCTACTCGCGCCAAATATCAGGGTTTTTGAAATGCTAGATCCAAAATTACTGCGAACAGAACTAAATGAGGTTGCTGCGCGACTGGGCACGAAAAACTTTGATCTTGATGTCAGTCAATTCGAAGCGCTGGATGCCAGTAGGAAATCTGCTCAGGTGACAGTGGAGGCGCTTCAGGCTGAACGTAATAAACGCTCAAAAATGATTGGTCAGGCCAAGGCCAAGGGTGAGGATGTTGAACCTTTGTTAGCACAGGTTGCAGATCTTGGCGACCGACTAGAGGCTGCAAAGACGCAGTTCGATACGGTGTCTGAGCAATTTCAAAATTTGCTGCTGGCGATTCCCAATATCCCAGATGAACGTGTCCCCGCTGGTAATACTGAAACTGACAATATTGAAGTAAGGCAGTGGGGAAGACCTCCTGAGTTTAATTTTGCTGCCCTCGACCATGTTGATCTGGGCGGCCAAGCTAATGCCATGGATTTCGAAGTAGCAGCAAAGATAACCGGCTCCCGGTTTGTTGCCTTGCAGGGTGAACTCGCGCACATGCATCGGGCCCTGACCCAATTCATGCTTGATCTGCACGTCAATGAGCATGGTTACGAAGAAGTGTATGTGCCCTACATTGTCAATGCTGAATCATTGCAGGGAACCGGCCAGTTACCCAAATTCGGCGAAGATTTATTCAAACTAGAAGGTGATAAAGACTATTACCTTATCCCCACCGCAGAAGTTCCCGTGACTAACCTGCTTCGGGACGCCATTGTTTCAGAAGAGCAATTACCACTGAAATTTGTCTGTCACACCCCTTGTTTTCGCAGTGAGGCCGGTAGCTACGGAAGAGATACCCGAGGCATGATTCGCCAGCATCAGTTCGAAAAAGTCGAACTCGTACAGTTACTAAGTGCGCAGGATAGCCATAAAGCCCACGAAGACCTGACCCACCATGCTGAAGTTGTATTACAAAAACTGGAACTGCCTTATAGACTGGTTAATCTGTGTGGCGGTGACTTAGGTTTCGCATCTGCGATGACCTATGACCGGGAGGTATGGCTGCCCGGCCAGGCAGCGTATCGGGAAATATCATCCTGCAGTAACTTTCTTGATTTCCAGGCCAGGAGAATGCAGGCACGCTGGCGAAACAATGCCACAGGGAAACCCGAATTACTTCATTCCCTTAATGGCTCCGGTGTTGCGGTTGGCCGGGCATTGATTGCAGTGATGGAAAATTACCAGCAACAGGATGGCGGTATTGCTGTACCGGCCGTGCTGCAGCCTTATATGGGCGGGAAAACCCAGCTTTTTAGTGACTCCTGATGGAATATCTACCCCTGCATTTCAAGTTAGAAGGCAGCAGGGTACTTGTGGTGGGTGGTGGCAGCCAGGCCTTTAACAAAGCGACCCTGCTGACCAGGACCGGCGCGTATATCCGATTTGTGGCGCCGAGGATCAGTAGCCAGATAATGGCTTTGGGAGCGTCCCATGAATACCTGATGGGTGAATTTGAAACCGCGCATCTCAATGGCGTATCGCTGGTTGTTGCTGCCACAGATGATGCTACCGTGAACTCGACCGTGGCTGCGGCAGCGAACCTAAAGGGAACCCCTGTTAACGTCGTCGATTCGCCAGATCTCTGTACTGTTATATTCCCAGCCATTATTGATCGTAGCCCGGTTCTAGTTTCCGTCGGAACCGGCGGGGCCTCGCCTGTTTTAGCCCGGTATATCAGGGAAATCATTGAAGGCTATCTCCCCGAAGGTTTAGGTAGGCTAGCTCGATTTCTGAGGGATACTAGGCCACAATTAAAAATACGATTTTCCGATATGCAATTACGCCGTCAAGCAGTGGAGCGGTTTATGGCGAGCCCAGGCCATGAACTTGCCCAAAAAGGGGATTTCGCAGCCGCCGAAGGCTATTTATATGGGCTTGAGGATGAAGCGAAGACGGGAGAGGTCTATCTTGTTGGAGCGGGTCCTGGTGACCCTGATCTTTTGACGCTGAAAGCACTTCAATTGATGCAAAAAGCAGATGTTATCCTGTATGACAATCTTGTTTCCCAAGCCGTACTTGGCCGGGCACGCCGGGATGCGCAATACGAATTTGTAGGTAAGCGCAGTGGGTATCTCTCGGCGAGTCAGGAGTCGATTAATGCGCTCTTGGTGCGTCTTGCGAAGGCAGGCAAAAGGGTGTTGCGCCTAAAAGGGGGCGATCCCTTCATTTTCGGGAGAGGGGGTGAAGAACTTGAAGAACTCATAGAAGCAGGCATCCCATTTCAGGTCATCCCGGGTATAACAGCCGCATCGGGTTGTGCAGCCTATGCCGGTATTCCACTCACACACCGCGATTATGCTCAGTCCGTTCGGTTTATTACTGGGCATCCTAAAAACAGTGAGGTGCAGTTGCCGTGGCACGAATTTGTGTCACCAGGACAGACTCTGGTGTTTTATATGGGCTTGGCTGGTCTATCTGATATCTGCAAGAAGCTTATTGTTCACGGCAAGCAGCCTGAAACCCCAGTGGCGGTGATATCAATGGGAACAACGCCTGAACAGAAAGTTGTTACATGAACGCTGACAACGGTAGCTGAAAAGGTCCTGGCAGCGGCGCTGGTATCACCTACGTTGATTATCGTTGGTCAGGTGGTGTCTGCTCCCAGTCGATTACGCGAGGTGGGTTAATTGAGTGAGTGGATTAATCGCAGTCTGTGGGCTTAGGCAGGCCGGCTATCTGGGCTAGTACCCGTCTGGCTCGGCCACCAAATAGCTGCATTAGATAAATACTGGAAGCTTGCTTGCCCAATGACGCTTTGAGGAGGCCAACAGTGACCCGTGATGTGGGAGACAGGCCATATTTTTCAAAATAGTCACGAACGAGTGTGATGACATGCCAATGTGCTGGCGTCAATGTAATGTCATAGTCAACGGCAATATAGTGGGCCGTATCCTCGTTCCAGTCATCAAGTTTGGTTAGGAATCCTTCAGCATCGCGTAAGGCTGGCATGGCCTAATACCAACTGAGGTGATTATCGGCTTGAGTACAAATCTGCACCCATTCAGGGTAACTCACCATATCAATTGATTGGCGAGGCACGATGCCGCGCAACTGACAATCTTCTTTCAGCGCCATGAGTCGCAGGCAATTAATGTCGATTGAGTTATTAATGCAGTAGACGCCATCCTCTATCAACAAAACTTGATCTTCCTTGCTGACTCTATGGCTGAACTTGATGAGTGCTTCGGGGCTGTTGAACGTGTGTATCAGCATTATAGATTGAGCACTTTATCATAATCACGAATTAACTCATCTGCTTCAGACGGCGTTAGGGCAGTGGGTTCTGTGATCAGTTGCTTGGGATCCAAGGACCATTTTACCAAGTCAGCTGATTCGCAGTAGCATGTTTCGATGCCATAATCAGGCAGAGCAGCATAGCCTCGGGTGAACACTTTGTTTTTCTTATCAGTGCTGTGTTGTTCAGGCAGTAACTGTAGCAGGCCTTCTCCCAGGAATAGCACGGTGCACTGACTGAAGACCGAGGCGGCCAGAATAACATCGAGGTTTTCCTTGGCATCGATAGAACCATAGGGATTCTTGCTGATCAGGATCAGGAGTTTATCCATGTCAGGATCCAAAGGTCACAGTTCGGTCACTGACCAATATACCTTCTATCAATTGCCCAAGCCCACCCAATATGAATCCGGGCAGGAGGGAACTGGCGGGTTTCCCATAGCGTAGCGCTTCACTGGCATCAAAAATTCCGCGGCGACTGGCAGAGGCGATACAGGTAACCAATTCGATATTATGGTCGTTTCCCAGCTTTTGCCACAGGTCAGCAATACGGGGTTCATTCTGAGGTGGTTCGGCCAGGGCATTGGCTACCAGCACGCCACCATGATAGAAAAATACCCGATGAATATCGTGCCCGGCAGTCAGAACAGCATCGGCGAACCGAAAGGCACTGACCGGTGCGGGGCAGTGATTGGGGTCGCCAAGTACAGCCAACATGAATTTCATCGGTGATTCATTCCTACGCTCCGCCCAGTAGGGACTACTGGCCATTGCTTTATATCCAGTCTGGACTGGGTCCTGGCTAGAACCCGTGGGTCGCTAACCGTTAGTCATTGGCAAAGCCAAATATGGCCAGCAAGTGAATAAACAGGTTGTAGATACTCAGGTAAAGCGACACGGTGGCCCTGACATAGTTAGTTTCACCCCCGTGAAGTATCCGGCTGGTATCAAACAGGATCAGGCCTGACATGAGGAACACAACCATGGATGAAATAGCCATGTGTAATCCAGAAATAGGGTAACCCATCAGACTCGCAATCAGATTAAAAACGATGGCACCAATAACCACCCAAAGGCCGACCATCAGGAAGCCGCCCATAAAGGAAAAATCCTTTTTGGAAATCAGAGTGTAACCGGATAAAGACAGGAAAATAGCCCCGGTCGTGGAGAGTGCTTGAAAGATATGGAATGACCCTGAGGCGGAGCTCATGACATAGCTGTTCAGCATGGGCCCCAGGGCAAAGCCCATCAGGCCGGTAAAGGCGAATACCCAGTAAAGGGCTTTTGCGCTGTTAGCGACTCGATTGAGGAAAAACAACATGCCAAATCCGCCCAGCATACAGAAGAGCGCTACCATGTGAGGTGGGTTGAGCATCATCGATGCAACGGCAGCAAAGGCGCTCCAGATGAGCGTCATGGCCAGTAGCGTATACGTTTGGCGAAGCACTTTATGCCCTGTAATCGTGCCCGTTGAGCCCGTTTGTTGACCAAACCGTACAGTTGAGCTTGTTTGTTTACCAAACTGTGCATCTGCCATAAGAATTCTCCTGCCTATTAGATCTTTAATGATGAACTCTAATTGTAAGGCCTATTTAGACTAAATCAATAGTGTAAGGTCTCTGTCTGATTGTTTTAAAATTGATAACCCACGCCTGCGTTCGCAGGGGGCTTTCAATTGCTCCGGTATGGCATCGAGTGGTCATGCCCTTGCTACTATCATGGTCTGCGTAGTTGTTTTTCGTACCAGCCGGCTGGCTAGATCCAGGAACCAAACATTGTGCGGCGACGAGCCTCAAGGATTACGGGTTACTAACCGATAAATTGATCCAAAAGTTAAACTAACTCTAAGCCATATTAGGGTGTAAATAGAGCCAACCAAGAAGGTTGGTTTAACAGGGAAACCCGCTTTATTGCTCGTCTTTCGGCGCCGCTTGACTATTTATGAATAGATTCATATTCTCAGCCAGTGAGTAAAAATTAATATAGGGAGAAGGCTTTATGGGAAAGACATCTGCTATTACGTTAATACTCGGGCTAATCAGTTTTCTGCTCATGCCGTTATCGATTGAAGCGGCGAGTCACAACGCTTTCGATCATGCCAATGCCAATGCTCGTTTCCTGCGTTGTGGAACAGAGCATCCGTCGGCGGCTGAAGCTAAAAACTGGCACAAGAATTACATTGACCGAAAGGCCCTGCTGGCCGGTAAGAAACCGACTAACCCAGGCGGGGGTAACGGTAATGGCGGTGGTGGTGGCGGTGGAGGAGGAGAACCTCCCCCCCCAACTTACCCCGGTCCGGGCACTATTCCCGTTAATGTTTATTTCCATGTTATTACTGCTTCCAATGGAGCGGGCGACGTGAGTAACGCTATGATAGCTGACCAGATATTTGTGATTAACGAAGCCTATGGTGGTAATGGCAGCTATACCACGCCCTACACTTTTAATCTGGTTAGTACAGATCGTACCGCGAACGATAGTTGGTATGCCGCAGGCCATGGCAGCACTGCGGAATCCCAGATGAAAAACGCGCTGCGGCAAGGTGGTGCCGGGGATTTAAATATTTATTCAGCGTCGCCGGGTGGTGGCCTGTTGGGCTGGGCGACTTTCCCTACGTCCTATAGTGGCAACCCGGCTAATGATGGCGTGGTGATTCTTAATTCGACCATGCCAGGAGGCTCGGCTTCTCCCTATAATGAGGGAGATACCCTGACCCATGAGGTGGGGCACTGGCTGGGTCTCTACCATACTTTTCAAGGTGGCTGTGATGAAACAGCCGGTGACTATGTCGCCGACACGCCTGCTGAACAGAGCCCGGCCTATGGCTGCCCGATTGGCCGAAACAGTTGCAGGGCCAAAGGTCGTAAAAAAGTGGATACCGGCGATGATCCAATCCATAATTTTATGGATTACACCGATGATTCCTGCATGTTCGAATTCACCTCAGGCCAGGCCCAGCGAGCGTTTGACTATAGCGATGTCTATCGAGGC
>CAZGCW010000141.1:0-894 GCA_964524295.1 uncultured Pseudomonadales bacterium | reverse complement strand
TAACTCGATGTATCGTAAGGGCGGTTATATTAGACGCTTGCTGATGACCCTCTTGATCGCGGGCATGGGTCAGCAGGCGCTAGCCACCCGAATTCAGCCGCCGCCGGACCTGATTTGTGATCCGTCACAGGTAGAACTTCTGGCCGGGGTGATTAGCAAAGTCGAAACGATGCCGCTATCACTCAGGCTCTTTTTGCAAAGCGATTGGGGGACTGATGAGGTCATTGATATCCATTCGCCAGGCTCGACCAACGCAATGCGGGTAAGTCAAAGAAGTGTCTTGCAGACGCCTGACCTGTCCACCTGGTTAAAGCATCAAGGGAAGGGCAGCCGGATTCGATTCTGGGAATGTACGGGAACGCGGTCACAACGCTGGGAAATTCTTGATACAAACTAAGTCGAGGACAGTCAGCCTTTGTGGGCTGATTAGCTGAGGGCCTGTTCCACCAAAGTCAGTGTTCCTGCGTCCGCATCGAGCTCAGCCTTGGCGCCAATGGGTATGATGCTCTGGTCATCAACGTGCCCAATCATCAGACCGCGGATGACAGGGATGCCAAGGTGGGCGCAACGCTGTGTTAGCACCGCTTCCATGCTGAGGCTGGGAGCTTCTGCTTTATAGTCAGTGAACTTGCCGAAAACCACCCCGTTAACCTGTTTAAACACACCTGCCAGCCATAGCTGAGTGAGCATTCTGTCGACACTATAAGGGGCTTCGTTTACATCCTCCAGAAACAGTATTTTACCCTTGAAATCAGGTTGGTAAGGTGTGCCCATGAGACTGGAAATCAGGCTGAGGTTTCCGCCGATCAGCTGGCCAGCTGCTTGGCCTCCGGCAAAAGTTGTGATTCGATTGTGTCGTTCTGCTTGACCCGGTGGATAAGGGATTTTAGGCGG
>CAZGCW010000140.1:0-10138 GCA_964524295.1 uncultured Pseudomonadales bacterium | reverse complement strand
GTTTAGTTGCCGTCCGGCTACCAGCCCCCTTAGCTGCTTGCGCAAGCTATTGTTGACGCTGATTTTTTTGGCACCACGCCGACCAACATCGCCAAGAGCTTCACCGCTGATAGCATCTACAAGACGATACCCGCCCTTTTCAAGTGCAGAAGCAATAACAACGACATCACTACGCCGCTTGGTATATAAATTTCCGGATAACATGGCATCAAGTACGACATCGGCTCGGGGGTGAGCCATGCCGGCAATCAGAGTTGCAGCAGCAGATTTTTCCGCGAAGGATCGCGTATTTAAACTTTTTACAGCCGAATTGAATGCGTCATCAGCTGAAACAGACAGACTCATCAGGGAACCCAGCAAAACCACTACCGGCAATATACAAACCCAAGCAAAGCAGATTTTCCTCACTCTATCCCCAATACCATCTTCTCGAAAATACAAATACCATCAGCAAGCCTAGAACGCTCGCTGATGGTATCATTTATCGCTGAGAACTGTTAACTAACCAATATCCCGGGATCTATGGAACACATCGCCTTCTTTGTTAGGATCCAGCGATAACCTTTATTTTCACCGCTTTGGTAGTGCAGTCTCAGACTTTATACTTACTCGTAATTCTGACCCGAGCACTGCCCCGTTTTAACATTGTAATTACCGCAGGCCAAAGGCGCTTGCCAGTCAGCGGTGATATCCTTTGATCCCGGCAGGAAATCAGACCAGGCATCACCAGGGACCGAGCCGGATGTTTCCCAAACAATATCAAACTGGCCATCACTTTGAATCTCACCAATCAATACGGGTTTGGTGATGTGATGATTCGGCATCATCGTAGCAATACCACCCGATAGATTCGGGACAGCGACGCCTATTATGGCCTGCTGAACGGCATCTGAATCCGTCGTTCCCGCTTTTTTAACGGCCTCCACCCACATCTTAAAGCCGATGTAATGGGCTTCCATAGGATCGTTACTGACACGGTCTTCGTCATCAATAAAATCTAACCAGCCATCAATGAAGTCATCGTTAACTTCCGCATCAACACTCATGAAATAATTCCAGGCGGCTAGGTGACCGACCAATGGACCCGTATCAATTCCCGATAATTCTTCCTCACCCACTGAAAAAGCAATCACCGGTATATCTTCCGCAGAAATGCCCTGATTACCCAGTTCTTTATAAAAGGGCACATTGGCATCGCCGTTAATCGTTGACACAACGGCTGTCTTCTTGCCTGCAGATCCAAATTTCTTGACATCCGAAACAATTGACTGCCAGTCTGAATGACCAAATGGCGTATAACTGATCATGATATCTTCGTCTTTTACACCCTTGGCTTTGAGATAAGCTTCAAGAATCTTATTTGTGGTTCTTGGATAGACGTAATCAGTTCCCGCAAGCACCCAACGCTGGGCACCGATGTCATTCATCAAATAATCAACGGCTGGAATCGCCTGTTGATTAGGCGCAGCACCCGTATAAAAAACATTCTTTGAAGATTCTTCACCTTCATACTGAACGGGGTAAAAGAGCAACCCATTAAGTTCTTCCACTACCGGTAATACTGATTTCCTGGACACGGATGTCCAGCAACCAAACATCACATCGACTTCTTCTTTGGCTAGCAGTTCGCGGGCTTTTTCCGCGAATAAGGGCCAGTTCGAAGCCGGGTCAACAACCACTGCTTCAAGTTGCTTACCGAGTAACCCGCCAGCTTCATTTTGCTCCTCAACCATCATTAGAATGGTATCTTTCAAGGTCGTTTCACTGATCGCCATGGTGCCAGAAAGCGAATGCAGTACGCCCACTTTGATCGTCTCAGCCGCCTTTACTTCGCTCATGCCGGCTATCATAGCCGCAACCAAAAACAATTTTATAATATAGTTATACATATGAAATTCTCCGTTAAATTTGTATCTGTACGCCCACTGAGATGCTATCCGTATCTGTACCCTTCGAACCGGTGAGGTTCGCGTCACCACTGGTGTAATTGACGTTAAAGCGCAGATTGTGACCGTTGATGATGTAATTCACGCCTACTTCCGTCAGATCACTGCTCAATGCATCATCTGGTTCATTTGATGTATAGCGAAAATAGGGCTGGAACCTTCCAGCACCCGTGCTTCCTGGAAGCAGATAAGCTGCTGTCACAAAGTAGGCATCGCCATCAAATAGGCAAAAGCAGTCTGGATCAGTTGCCGCAGTGGCCGTTACATCTGCGTTAAACATCTTGTACTCACCCTCGATCGTCACTGCGCTGCCATTATCAAGTGCTTTTTCAAACAGCACATCAACAATCGTGGCGTCAAAGTCGCCCGGTTCGGCCGCACTGCCAGTTCCGTTAGCCTGTGATTGATAACTCAATCCCACCGTAAAGATGTCACCACCACCGCCAAAGTAAGTACTACTGGTGTAATAGCCAGGATTCTGTTCTTTATCCAGGAAATGGAAAGCAAGCCGACCAGAAAATAGCAGGTTATCGTCCTGATTCGGGCCCCCATCGACACCATCAAACAGACCTGCAGCATATTGCAGTTTTCCCTTGCTGCCCCAAACAGTAACGCCATCATCGCGGCCCAGCAAACCTGCCTGACCAAGCTGGTCAGAAGGCAAAAGAGGAACCGTATACTGATTCCAGCTCAGACCATAATAGGGTCCATTCATTTCAATTCGATCTGCAGGGGTCAGCATGCGACCAATCCATACATTAAACACATCACTGAACTCCAACCGGACGATCGCATCCAAGACACCGATATCCCCAGCCGCTCCAATGGGATCATTATCGTCCTGGCCAAACACACAACCCTCACATTCCGTATTGAAGGTAAATTTAACGGTGTCACTTGCCTGTCCGTTTACGTAAAGACGCATACTCTGGATGTTGAAACTAGACGATGCATCGGTGCCGTTGGGCGCCCCGTCTTCAACCCGAGTAAAGCCAGCACGCAGACCCGCACCCACACTAATACTTTGATTATCACCAAACTCGATTGTTCCTCCTGCCATGACCGCCGGCACAAACAACACCAATTTCAAAACTGAAAGGCAAATTCCTGCCTTCAACATTAAGTACCTCATAAAACTAACTCCCCTTAGGTTAGAAACTTCAATTGAATCCAAAACTGGAATCAATACATCACCCTTGAGCAACGACCATGCCAGTTCTTAATTAACCTGCTAAAGAACGGGAGAACGTGACCTGTCGCAACTTTTTCATTGGGAAATCGACCCATATGCCCAATTTCCCTCACCTGCTTGGTGCGATTCCAGACGATTCTTATGATTGCGCCCTATTCTGGTGCGCTTAAAATTCACAAAAACCGCGGGCTATCAAGAAAATAAATGCAGCACCCATCAACGAGACACAAGCTCAATCTGTCTACCCAGCAGGGCAACAGAGATTCATGGCTCGGCAAACCAGGGGTTAACCCGCACTTGAATTGTCCGGCGACTAACAATGACAAGGTTTACCGATGGCTTATTCAATCATTAACAACAGGTCTACATTCGACCTGCTTGGAATAGAACCGCAATAGGCATAACCCCGTCAGCCAAATAGCTGTAGAGACCAAAACCGTACTGGGTGAACCCTTATCGATAACCGATTCTGGCGGCTTACAGCAGGGATCGAAATCCATATAGCCGTATTACCATGTGCACACAAAATTGCGTAGAATCAGCTACACAGTCAACAAACCGGGCAATTAGCTGACAGAAGGGTTTTAGTCTGGCAGGATAATTCTCATGAGAAGAGTCATTATGAAGCAAGTAGATGTCATTATAGTAGGGGCCGGACTTTCAGGCATTGGCGCAGCAGTACACCTCAAAAAAAACTGCCCAGGAAAGACGTTTACCCTACTGGAAGGCCGGGATGCCGCAGCCGGTACCTGGGATTTATTCCGTTATCCTGGGATACGCTCAGATAGCGACATGCACACACTTGGCTATAGTTTCAAGCCCTGGACCGACGCCAAAGCAATTGCGGATGGCCCGGCTATTCGCAAATATGTTAATGAGACGGCCGATGAATATGGCATAAGGCAACATATCCGTTTTGGTCATCATGTTAATATGGCTTCGTGGAATTCAAAAACCTCACTCTGGAGCATCTCAGCAACCCTGCCGGATGGAACCCAAACTCAGGTTAGCGCAAGCTTCCTGTTTATGTGCGGTGGCTACTATAGCTATGATGAGGGATATCTTCCGGAGTTCGAGAAGAAGGACGATTTCAAAGGCCAAATCATCCATCCCCAGTTCTGGCCTGAAGATCTCGATTACGCAGGTAAAAAGGTTCTGGTAATTGGTAGCGGTGCAACTGCGATGACGTTGGTTCCGGCAATGGCAGAGCAGGGGGCATCAGTGACTATGGTACAACGGTCACCCACCTATGTCGTTTCCCGACCCGCTGAAGACGCTCTAGCAAACAGTTTACGGCGCTGGCTGCCGGCAAAATGGGCCTACGCCATCACCCGCTTCAAAAATGTCACTTTAAGTGGGGTATTTTACAAAAGAATGCGGACTAATCCGAAGCAGGCCAAGGAAACCCTTCTAAAAATGACCCGAGCCCAAATCGGTGAGGACATGGTAGACAAGCACTTCACGCCTCGTTATTACCCCTGGGATCAACGCCTGTGCCTGATACCGAATGGCGATCTATTCAAGTGTATCAACAATGAAAGTGCCAAAGTGATCACAGGTCATATCGACCACTGGACCGAAAAAGGAGTCAAACTGAAATCAGGCGAGCACCTGGAAGCCGATATTATCGTAACCGCGACCGGGCTTAAAATGGTCGTCATGTCTGGTATCGAATTCAACGTCGATAACCATGCCATCAACTTTCCCGATACATTCACTTATAAAGGCATGATGTATTCCGGATTGCCCAATATGGCGCAGACTTTCGGTTATATCAATGCCTCCTGGACCTTGCGTGCAGACCTTACTGCTGAATACGTATGCCGGTTGTTAAATCATATGGACGAAACCGGCCAGAATGTAGTCACGCCTACTTTGAGACAGGAAGATGATGACATGGAAGCCCGGGACTGGATCGAAGATTTCAGCTCAGGCTATATGCAACGCATGATGCATCTATTGCCCAAACAAGGTCACGAACCCTGGTGTAATACCCAGAACTACAAACTCGATAAAGCGATGATCCGGCGAGCGCCCATCACCGATGATGTATTGGTATTCAGTCAGGGCCCTGAACAACAAGCGGAGCTGGCAGTAGAAGAAGCGAACCGGGCTGTAGCCTAGGCCACAGAGGATAAAGAAGTCTGGGATACTAATAATGATTGACTCGGGATCATTGTTTCGAGATTCTGACCCCTAGGTTATTCCAGGCAGGGGGGCTTAATATGACAATGAAACAGCAGACGGATGAATTCCTGGCAGGATTGGCTGCCGCTAATGCAGATGGACCCTCAAGAAGTGAGCAGACGCCTGAACAGGTTCGCTTAGGCTACCTGGGATTGTCCAGTATTCTGGGCAGTGGGCCTGAACTCGAAGAGGTTGTCGATAGTCATATTAATCAGATCCCCATTCGTATCTATCGGCCAGAAACTCGAGAAAATGCACCCTGTGTTCTCTTTTTTCATGGCGGGGGCTGGGTCATTGGTGATCTACAGACTCACGACCGGGAATGCCGCAAGGTAGCTCAAGGGGCCAATTGCACCGTCATCGCCGTGGACTATCGATTGGGCCCAGAACATCCGTTCCCTGCAGCTCACGATGACTGTCTGGCCGTGCTGAAATACGTTTACCAGCACGCCAGCTCATTTCGTATCAATAAACAAAAAATTGCCCTGGTTGGCGAATCAGCCGGCGGAAGCTTAACTGCCTATCTGGCACTAGAAGCCAGGGACCTTGGCATACCGATTGTAAAGCAGGTGATGCTTTACCCGGTTACCGATGCCCGACCGTACGCGCCTGGTAGCACGATTGAACCAACTTCATCGGCTCTAGAAAATGCACTAGGCCCCTTGCTTACCCGAGAAACGATGGACTTTTTCATTCGATATACCTGCGCTGGAATCGATGCCACAGAGGCCTGCAGGGACTGGCGCTTATCTCCTCTGCTGGCAACCGACCACAGCAACCTTGCACCTGCATTTATAGCTACCTGCGAGTTGGACCCGTTGTGCGATGAAGGAAATGCTTACGCTGATAAACTGCAGCAAGCCGGTGTTGATGTGGAACACAAATGCTGGCAGGGTCAGCCTCACAGCCTAATGCAATTTTCAAATGTGCTCGACGCTGGCCAGGCCTTAATGAAGGAAATTAATGCTTGCCTTGTTGCCACTTTCCAGGGGACTGACTCTTGAGCCCTAAGGTTGCACTCGTCACCGGCGGTGCTCGAGGAATCGGTCTGGCAATCGTACAAAAATTTGCAGCCTCCGGGGTCAATGTCATGGTAGGGGATTTAGGCAGTACCCAATCCCAATGGAATTATGCCCTGGCCAGTGCAGAAGATCTTGCCAGGGTCAAGAGCACGACCACAGATACTGAAATCGCGGCAGTTGATCTAGACGTAACCCAGGAAAGCAGTTGCAAATATGCCATTGCCGCTACCCTGGAACAATTTGGCCAGTTGGATGTCCTGATCAATAATGCCGGAGTTGTCCAGTCAGGACCGCTTGAGGAGTTTACAGAACAAGACTGGGACCAGGTATTTGCCGTCAACAGCAAAGGCCTCTTTCTCATGTCAAAAGCGGCCCTTGAACCTTTAACTGCATCAGGCGATGCTGCCATCGTTAATACTGCTTCCATCGCCGGCAAAAAAGGCGTTCGTAATATGGCAGCCTACTGCGGCTCGAAATTTGCGGCCATCGGCATTACCCAATCTCTGGCGCTAGAGTTCGCGCCCAGAAATATTCGCGTCAATGCCATCTGTCCCGGTATCGTTGGCACCGCCATGTGGCTTGAACACCTGCTACCCAGTAATACCCTCGACGAACAGGATAAACAAACTAACTTTAAAGAGGCCGTTTCAAGCATGATTCCCCTTAATCGGCCCCAATCAGCCGAGGATATGGCAGACGCCGCCTTGTACCTGGCTACCGCCAGTAACATCACAGGGGTGGCATTGACCATTGCCGGCGGCATGGAAATGAACTAACAGGAGAATACAATGGACCTAACCGCAGATGTCTTTGATGCACTGGTAAAACTGGATACACCTACAATATGCAACGCGCTGGAAATCGTAGATCCAAACCGTCGAACTCGCGGCTTCAACATCCGTCCATTTTTTTGCGCACATCCGAAACTACCTTCCACTCTGGGCTACGCTAGAACAGCGAGAATAAGAGCACAGCATGCCCCAGCAACTAAAGTGGACAGCATCGGTTACTACACCTATATTGCCGAAGGCGGACCCAGTCCCAGTATCATCGTTATTGAAGATATCGACTCGACTCCCGGCTATGGTGCCTTTTGGGGTGAAGTGAACACGAATGTCCACTACGGCCTTGGCTGCCAGGGCCTGGTGACTAACGGCAGTATTCGCGATCTAGCTGATGTACAACCTAAATTTCAAATGCTTGCCGGGATGGTTAACCCATCCCATGCCTGGGTACATGCTGTTGACTGGGGTTCACCCGTCACCGTACATGGTATGGAAGTAGTTGATCAGGACCTGATCCATATGGACCAACATGGCGCTGTCGTCATTCCGGTCAATGTGGCGGCTGATATCGTCGCGGAAGCGGAACGCATCGGCAAGCGGGAAAAGATATTAATTGGTGCCGCCCAGCAACCCGGCTTTAGTGTCGAGGACATCAAAACCGCCTACCAAAGTATGGCAGAGATACATTGAATTCGGATACACCAAGCCAAAGGCCAATGACATCCTGACCTAAGGGCATGACGGATTCACGGGGCGATTGCCTCAGTCGTCTTGCTGGTCGAGCCGACTGGTTCGATCATTTATGCCTTAACTAACTCAATAACTAGCTCGATCTAAGAAAGCAATACCATCAAGTTACTTAGAACGCCGGGCATTAAGAAATTTTATTAGCGTGAGCGTCTCTGCTGGATCCATTCTACCCACCGGTGAGTTGCTATAGGTGGAAAACATGACCTTGCCTTTTCTGGACAGCAAAAATTCAGTTGGCTGAATAAACCCTTGGCGGTCATCCCACCAGGCACCCAGCGCATCTGCCTGTAATCGGGTCACACCATAAGCAACTGGAAATCCTAAAGGCGCTGCGACCTCAGCGGTTTTTTCCTGGCTATCCACAGCAGCTGCAAGGATGGACACACCTTCTGCTAAGAACGCTTCACGGCGCTCTTCATAGCCGGCGAGCAACCGGCGACAATAAGGTCACCAATGGCCACGGTAAAATAATACGATGTTCAGCGGCGTGGAGAGATCCGAAGGTACACAAAGACTGTCACCTTCCGTCAACTTTAAAGTCAGTTCCGGAAATTGGGCTCCTGAAGATAAGGGCTCAGACATATTCACCTCCTGGTACTTTAAGGTTTTCTTTAACCCGAGCGTCGCAGCCACGCCGAAGACGACCCTCATCCTGACTCAAACAGTCTGCATCAACACCGGATAACCCATCTCTGACAAAGAAACTACTTTTAATCCGATTCAGTGGCCAATTTAGACGTTAATGAGCCACTTCTTCAGATTCGGCGATCTGTTCCAGAAGTATAACCTTCCGGGCATCGCTGGTTTCCTCAAAAATAACCCACACTTTCATACCGGGAGCCAATAACTCCAAAGAGGCTGCGCTCAAACCCAACAACTGGATCTCTGAAGCATCATCGCCCAAATCAGTAAACCGATAACGATAACCACTGATATTGGCCTCCCGCGTTTCCAGGAATACTGCCTGAATGACCCCATAAGTATCTACGGCCGATCCAGTTTGCTCAACTTCAGCAGCCCAACTCCCAGGCAGCGTTAGGCCTAAATAGGCGACCATGATGAAAATCATCGTTATTATTCGCAATCGGATCATGGCGCCACCTTGAGTCGTTTCCAGGAAAGGCGTCCCGTATTGGGCCCCTCAGATGTATTAGTCCGCCTCACCTCCAAAGTCTGATCACTCAATTGCGTTACGCGGCTGTCACCCAAAAATGCCGCATCGGTCGGCACTGCTTCTTCAAAACGTGTGGCAAAAACGATCTCATCACCAATTTCATCTCCTGTATCAAACAAGCCATCATTGTTCAGATCAAATACGCCTATTTCATTACAGTTCGCCCCTCCTGTGATCGGACAAAACGCCAGAGCAAAACCACCGGTACTCGATTCACAGCTGGCAGCCGCACGCGGTGCGATGCTGTTAACAAACGAAATCCCGCCTCTCAACTGAATATTACGAACTGCCTTTTCCCCGGGAAATTCCACTCCAGTTGTCATACCAAAAGCCGGCACATCCAGATCGTTATACCAGCCCAAAACACCTGATGTCGGATCCGTCGGATCTGTCGGCACAGCATAGACAACAGGATTGGAACTCAAGGTCCTGCTACACGTAAAAGTAGAGCCCGAACTGGTCTCGATATTTCCACACACATTCGTATATTGCTGTTCAACCAATTGTGTTTTAGATATGACACTATTACCTAATCTATCCCAAAGGCCATAAATACTCTGAACGCTAGGATCTGCTCGATCAACATTCCTAACATAACTGCCAGTACCAAATAGAACAATATATCCATCTTTGGTCGGGTGATTAATGACAAGCGGTCTATTGATAGCCGGCTGACGAACCAAATCATAACTCGCTTCAAAAATCTTAGTGACATTCCACAGCGCATAAACTTGGGATCCAACCTTACAACTGCCTAGCGCACCGGTATATCCTGCCCCAGCTTCGAGATCGGCTCGGCAAAGATCAAATCGATAAAAGTTACCCTGGGCATCACCGGCATAAACATAATCAACTGAGCCATTTGAATCTACGTCTATTCCCCTCACCGCACCTAATCCATTCGGAATCCCAGCAAATGGGCCGCTGCTCGTCACGCCAAACCCAGTATCAATCTTTACAAAATCGTGTTCTTGGGCGCCACAGGATGCGAGCAGCGCACCCCCGGCCCCATGACGGGTATCAGGGTGACACCAGACGCCATCTCGACCCCGTGCTGCAAAAAGTACAAATAACTTCGCAAT
>CAZGCW010000139.1:3499-10156 GCA_964524295.1 uncultured Pseudomonadales bacterium | reverse complement strand
ATATGACCTTGATGCTTCAGGCAGAAGTCGTAGAACGCATGGTCGCGAGTCCTGGTAGTCGTATTTATGGCCGGCTATCGGTCATGACTCAATACTATTGCCAGGTTGAAAAACTCCTGGCGGTACCGGCATCGGCTTTTACACCGCGACCCAAAGTTGAATCTGCTGTAGCAAGACTACAACCCCATAAGCAGAAACCGGTTAATGCTGAGGACGTCACCCTGCTGGGAAATATCCTACTTCGGGCATTTGGCCAACGTAGAAAAACCATTAGAAACTCCCTGCAGCCGTTCCTCACTCCTGAAGACCTAATGTGCATCGGTCTCGATCCGAAACTGAGAGCGGAAAATTTAAGCGTGGCTGATTTTGCTGAATGTGCAAACTTTGTTACCCGGAAAAATCAATGACTGCCTTTGCAATAGGTGATATTCAAGGTTGCTATAAAGAGCTCAGGAGCCTATTAAAAAAAATTAACTATAGCAACGGCAAAGACAGCCTCTGGATCGCCGGAGATTTAATTAATCGTGGTCCAAATAATGTTGAGACCCTTCAATTCTTAATGGATCAAGACAACATCCAGGTCGTGCTGGGTAATCACGATCTCCATTTTATGGGAATTGCTCGCGGGCTCTCAAACCAGCATAGGGGCGATACGTTATCAGATCTGCTTGAGCACCCGGAACTGGACTCTTTCGTTGCCTGGTTACGCCAGCAACCTATCGTCAATTATAACGCCGACTACAATACCTTGCTGGTTCATGCCGGCGTCCCAGGCATGTGGGACCGTTCAGAAGTCCTCGCATTCAGTGAAGAAGTCCATGATCAACTCAGGACCGATAACTTCAATGGCTTTCTAAAGGAGATGTATGGTAATCGCCCCAGTGTTTGGGACGCGAATATAACCGGTTTCCCACGATTAAGGTTAATTACTAACTTTCTCACCCGAATGCGATTCTATCGACATCCCGGTCAAATTGAACTCACCCACAAGCAAAGCCAGGCACCCGAAGGGTTTAAACCCTGGTTTCATTATCGGCACCCATCTATGCGAAAAACAACGATTCTATTTGGACATTGGGCCGCCCTACAAGGAATTCAACAGCCCTATCTGGCTGGTTTGGATACTGGCTGCGTCTATGGTAGGCACTTAACTGCGGTTCGGGTTGATGACGGTCAGCTTTTCCGGCAGCAGGCACTGCCATGAGGTGCTCCCGTCGAAATGTTTTCCCAGTGGCCACTCAGTGAAAAAGTGTCTAGTCGGGGGGGCAGTCCGAGACAAATTGCTTGGTATTCCGGTAGCTGAATGCGATTGGGTGGTATTGGGTGAATCACCTGCAAGCATGCTTAAACAGGGCTATCGGCAGGTCGGCAAAGCCTTTCCTGTTTTTCTGCATCCCGAGACCGGAGAAGAGTATGCCCTGGCGAGAAAAGAGCAAAAAACGGGACCAGGCCATCAGAATTTTACCTTCGACACAAGTCCTGCGGTCACCCTGGAAGAAGATCTGTACCGGCGAGATCTGACTATTAATGCGATGGCAGAAAACGCGGATGGAACGATCTTTGATCCCTATGGTGGACAGGAAGATCTCAGAAACAGGCAACTAAGACATGTTTCCCCTGCTTTTGAAGAGGATCCCTTAAGAGTCTTTCGATTAGCCAGGTTTTACGCGAAATTTAAAAGCTTAGGATTTGAAGTAGATGACCAGACTCGCTTGCTATGCAAGAACATGGCGAGACGGGGGGACTTACAAGATCTGTCTTCAGAGCGGATATTCATGGAACTAGACAAGGCCATGAAAACCCAACATCCAGAAAATTTCTTTGCCTTCATCATGGATATCGGTGCAGCCAACCAGTTCTGGCCAGATTTAACTGAAGCGGGAATAACCAGGCTGACATTACTACCTGACGATCTGGACCCAGCCCAGAAATTTGCTGGCCTCTGCTGGGGACTCAGCGAGACCGACCTGGAAAATATGAGCAGTCACGTGAGACTGCCAAAATACTGGCAGGAACTGAACCTTCTGTTAGCACGCCACAGCGAACGTCTAATCAACCCTGACTTGGCTTCCGCACCCCAAATTGTTTCAACCCTAGAACACCTGGATGCGCGCCGGAAACCCGAACGTTTCGAAAAACTTCTCCAGCTTATCCAAGTGATTCAGTCAAACCCATCAAATGGTATCGAAGCAAAATGGAAAAAATGGCAGGCACTCTGCGCCAACGCAAAGACAAATACCCTTTCAGCCCATCTGACCGGTCCTGAAATTAAAGCTGCGATAAGCGCTTCGCTTATTAAGATTATTGAAGACGATTTACATGGCTAAAGTTGCCCTCATAACCGGTGCTGCACAACGAATCGGCAGACAAATTGCGCAATACTTCCACACTAACGACTGGGACCTAGTCCTACACTATCAAACATCCAAAAGCCAGGCCCACGAACTCTGCCAACAACTTAACACGGCTCGAACTGATTCCGCTCGCCTGGTAAACGGCGACTTAAGCGACCTTACCTGCATTGAGCAAGCGGCGACACAATGGTTTAACACTGACCAAAGACTGGACCTGTTAATCAATAATGCAGCTGTATTCCCTGCCCGCCGGGTGGACGCAATCGATCTTGCGCACTGGGAGGCAACCATCAATACGAATCTCAGGGCACCGCTGTTTTTATGCCAGGCACTCGCACCTAAACTAGAAGCGAGCAATGGCAGCATTATCAACATTACAGACGTTTATGCCCAACTACCGCTTCAAGCGTACAGTGTTTACAGTATCAGCAAAGCCGGGCTTGTCATGCTAACTAGAGCATTGGCTTTGGAACTGGCGCCCCGTATAAGGGTAAATGCGATTTCTCCCGGCGCCATTTTACATCCAAGTACCAGCGAATCAGATACCACCACTTGGGTCGACTCTATGCTCGAAAGGGTACCGCTCAGCAGAACCGGAAATGCGTCTGACATAGCGATAACGGCCCTCTACCTGGCAACAAATTCTTACACGACCGGGCAGGTTATTGCTGTGGATGGCGGTCGATTAATTGGCTGAACTCTTTTCTCTGGATATGGCACGATAACCAATGTCACGACGATACTGCATACCGGGAAACTCAATAGCCTGTATATCTTCATACACCTGACTTTGAGCATCACTCACAGATTCACCCAAAGCCGTGACCGCAAGAACCCGGCCACCGCAGGTCTTAACTTTAGTGCCTTCTATTGCCGTCCCGCAATGAAAAACCTTGCTATTGCCAGACTTGTTCAGGCCCAGAATTTCTTCGTTCTTTCGATACGCCTCAGGGTATCCTTCGGCAGCTAGCACGACAGCAACAGCGGCCTGTTCGGTAAATTCCAAGCTGCAGTTATTCAACTCGTTATTCACTGCCCCCAGACACAGACTCACTAAATCCGACTGCAAACGTAGCAGAATGGGCTGTGTCTCAGGATCGCCGAAACGACAATTGAATTCGACCACTCTGACATTCCCAGTTGGATCAATCATCAGTCCTGCATAAAGAAAACCAGTATAGGGATGACCATCTGAAATCATTCCAGCCAAAGTGGGCTCTATAATTTCCCTGAGAATCTTCCCATGGATAGCATCAGTCACCACCGGTGCCGGCGAGTAAGCACCCATACCGCCGGTATTGAGCCCCAGATCTCCATCATAGATGGCCTTGTGATCTTGCGATGTGGCAAATGAGAGATAGGCGTTACCATTCGCAAGCACAATAAAACTGGCTTCCTCCCCTTCCATAAACTCCTCAATCACGACTCGATGTCCGGCTTGTCCAAATGCATCGCCCTCGAGCATATGATTGATCACTTTATCTGCTTCTTCATAACTCTGGGCTATCAGTACGCCTTTGCCGGCGGCCAGGCCATCCGCTTTTATAACAACGGGCAGAGGCAGGCTACGTGCAAATGCGCTGGCTTGCGATGATGATTCAAAACTACCGTAGGCCGCTGTAGGAATGCCATGTTTGACAAGAAATTGCTTACTGAAACTCTTTGAACCTTCCAGCGCCGCTGCTGCAGCAGAGGGGCCAAGACAGGCCAGGCCAGCATCATTAAATCGATCTACGATACCGGCCACAAGCGGGGCCTCAGGACCAACAACCGTGAGTTCTACCTTTTCACGGTGTGCAAATTCAATCAAACCATCAAAATCCATTGGCTCAAGACTGACATTAGTTAGCGCAGGTTCTAGTTCACTGCCGCCGTTGCCTGGCGCTACAAAAACGCGTCCCGCCAAATCACTCTGAGCCAGTTTCCAAGCGAGCGCGTGTTCACGGCCGCCACTTCCAATAACGAGAATATTCAAAACCACTTCCCCTAATCAGCCTAACACTGAAATTAGTGTCTAAAATGTCGCATACCCGTAAATACCATCGCAATACCAGCCTCATTGGCGGCTGCAATGACTTCCTCATCACGTATCGACCCACCGGGCTGAATAACAGCCTTAATACCGACCTCGGCGGCGGCATCAATGCTATCCCTAAACGGAAAAAAAGCGTCCGAAGCCATGACGGAACCCGCCACGGTCAGATTCTCATCCGCTGCCTTTATACCGGCTATTTTAGCACTGTACACCCGACTCATCTGACCGGCACCAATACCAATAGTCTGCCGATTTTTGGCATAGACTATCGCATTAGACTTTACAAACTTAGCGACCTTCCAGGCAAAATGAAGATCAGCCATCTGGCTTGCAGACGGATGTTGATCCGTCACAACTCGTAAGGCCTGCTGATCAACCAGCAAATCATCACGACTCTGTAGTAAGAGACCCCCATTAACTCTTTTCATATCAAAGCTTTTCATATCAGAGCTTTTCATATCAGAGCTTTGCGTCTCTACCTGCAACAAACCCGCTTCAAGGACGCGCACATTTTTTTTCACTGCAAGACATTGTTTTGCTGCTGATGAGATGCTGGGTGCAATAATCACTTCAATGAACTGATTATCCGACATTTCCTGTGCTAACTCGGCGTCTAATTCCCTGTTAAGGGCAATAATGCCGCCGAAAGCTGAAGTTGGGTCAGTCGCAAACGCAGCACGATAGGCCTCCTGCAGTGTTGTCGCCTCAGCAACGCCACAAGGGTTAGCATGTTTGACGATCACGCAAGCCGCTTGTTCAAATTCCTTCACACACTCCAAAGCCGCATCCGTATCGGCTACATTATTGTACGAAAGCGCTTTACCCTGGACTTGCGGTGCACCCGCAACAGATGCATTGGAACCTTCTGGCTGTACATAAAAAGCGGCCTGTTGATGGGGGTTTTCCCCATAGCGCATTTCCTGCTTCATCATCCACTGCTGCGTCAGTGTTCGCGGAAAGCGATCTTTTTGGCTAGGATCCGAAAATTGAACTCGCCCTAAATAATTAGCAATGGCAGCATCATAGGCTGCTATTTTCTCAAACGCTTTGCAGGCGAGTTCAAATCGAAAACGCTCGCTGATGCCACCTTGATGATCACTCAACTCTGTCAAGACGCTTTGATAATCTGCAGGATCGACAACAACCGTCGTTCTTCGATAATTTTTGGCAGCCGATCTAACCATTGCGGGGCCGCCAATATCAATGTTCTCAATGGCCGTCTCAAGACTACAATTTGGATCCGACGTCACGGCCTCAAAGGGATAAAGATTTACCACCAGCAGGTCTATCGCATCAATTTCGTGCGCGGCCATGATATCGCTATCCTGAGGCAAACGACCCAACAAACCCCCATGAATTTTCGGATGCAACGTTTTAACTCTGCCATCCATCATTTCCGGAAACTTCGTATACTCTGAGACTTCCTGGACAGGCAGGTCATTTTCCTGAAGTAATCGGTAGGTACCTCCTGTTGACAGCACATCAACACCCTGTTCGGCCAGCGGCTTTACAAACGCCAATAAATCACGCTTATCGGAAACGCTAATCAGCGCTTTGCGGATAACAACATCGGACATAATCTACACTCACTATAATGAATAGTTTCCAGGCTAATTCGACTCAGCTTAAAGAAGCTGGTATTTTTTTAATTTACTACGCAAAGTGCCTCGATTCAGACCCAGAATTTCCGCCGCTTTACTCTGATTATGAGCGGTATACTCCATCACTTTAGCCAAGACGGCCGGTTCAACTTCTGATAAAACAAGCTCGTACAAGCCCTCAATGGTTTCCCCGGACATCATTGTAAAATAGGCCGTCAAGGCTTCGTCAACTGCCGCCGCAACGCCTTTCGCCGAGGTTTTAGGGTCTGGATTGCCTGATTCACCACGCGGGTCCTTTTTCATCAGGCTACCTTTAACCATGCGGGTCGAATGCGGGCAATGTAGTCAAGCTGACACTGTGAATTTTCCAAGGCATTAAATTGCTGCCTGAGTAATTGGCTGTCCGCAAAATGCGCCTGCAGGAACCAACCAACATGCTTTCTCGCGATTCGATGACCCACCATCTCTCCATAAAAATCGACAAGTAAACACAGATGCTCCTGCATCGCAGCCAGTTTATCTTCGTCGGTTAAACCTAATCCAGATAAGCGTCCCTTCAAACCCGCATCAATCTTCCCCGGCAACCAGGGCTGGCCTAGTGCGGCCCTACCGACCATCAATGCATCAGCGCCTGTCAAACTCATCACTTCTCGTGCCTTCTCTACTG
>CAZGCW010000139.1:0-3489 GCA_964524295.1 uncultured Pseudomonadales bacterium | reverse complement strand
TAAAACTTTTTTAGCCTTCTCTGCGGAAGTGATGTCACCATTTGCTATAACAGGAATCGAAACCCGACTCTTCACTTCGCCAATGAGCTGATAATTGACCTCGCCAGAAAACCTGCAATTCCGGGTCCTGCCATGAACCGTTAAAGCCGCGATGCCCTCATTCTCCGCAATTTTTGCAATGCGAACAGCATTGATTTCATCATAGGACCAACCCAGCCGGATTTTAAGGGTCACTGGCACGGGGGCAGCTGCCACCACCCGGCTCAATATTCTACCGACTAAGTTTTCATTTCTCAGCAATGCAGAGCCTGCAGCCTTACGACACACTTTTTTAGCCGGACAGCCCATATTGATATCGATAATATGGGCTCCTCGAGACGCAATATCCAAAGCCGCATCCGCCATCATATCCGGATCCGCGCCGGCAATCTGAACCCATCGTAAACCGGCTTCAGTGGCAAACCTGTTGCGATTACTGGATTTCTCAGAAGACCATAACGTACGGTCACTTGAAAGCATCTCGGAAATCAGCCAGTGGCTTCCGAAGCTGCGACACAGATTGCGAAAGGGTCTATCGGTCACACCGGCCATCGGCGCTACAACAACTTGACTATTATGGGTATGGGCACCGATTTTGAGCATAATCAGATAGAAGCGCAGAAAATGCCTATGATACCAGTTGTTTACCTCGGGAGCATTAACTGTAGACGATATCCCAGTACGGCGGAGTTACTTTGAGCTAGCAACACCTGCAGGGATAACGGCAAACGATCTCCTGCTTCAACAAAACCAGTGCCAGGGGATTCTTTTAAATAGTCATCTGGTTGAAACAGGCGACTTGCTATAATGGCCCCTGAATGATCGGTCAACTCCAGTAACACGTTCGGTAACGGCTGTGCGATGTCAGCGCTATTATGCAGAACTGCCGTTATTCTTCTCTGCTGCTGCGAATCAGGCAAGGTCATTTCTGATTGTTCTATTGCCAGCGAGCCCAATTCGATCAAGGTTGGTATCTCACAACCCAATATCTGGCAGCTGCCCTCTAACCCACTTCTTATGTACCGATGTGCCAGCAAATTTTCAGAAAAAATCATGGCGAGCTGCACCAGCAAGAGCAGCACCAGTAGACCACCGACCAACCTATTCCTGGTCACCAGAAAATCTTTAGCCTGAGCCGATTGTAAATCAGCTTCGCGATCTTGAGCCGGGTCTGACTCCCCACTGTCTAAGTATTCTTGTGCGGCAAGAGAATCCGATGGGTCGGCTACGGCTGGAAATTGCGTTTCTATTGCCGCAAGCACTTCATCAAAATCTTGTTCCGCTATCGAACCTTCTTCTAATTTAATTTCAGCTAAAGATTCTTCATCTAAATTAATTTCAGTAAAAATATCTTCACCGACAACGCTTTCGTGCACAGGTTCTTCACCCGGCTCGGATTGCTGGGCACCCTGCTCTAGGGCACTAAAAATATGCTGGCAATGACCGCACTGAACCTGGCCGGCAGCGATCGCAAGATCATCAAGGGTTAACCGAAATGCGGTCTGGCAAGCAGGACATTGAGTTAATAGCATCGTTTACCATGGGTGCATACCCACCCTTCTCTATTTGTCTGACGCACAAAACTGATGTCATGGAGGTAAGCTGATTGAACCTGGGCAACCTGACTGCTTAGCACCCCTGAGAGCACAAGATCGCCATTAATGCACAAACAACTCGTTAATAAACCAGCCAATTCGATTAAAGGTCCCGCTAAAATATTGGCAAGGACTACATCATGCTCACTGGCTTTAAATTCTTCGGCCATGACGATATCCAATCGGTCAGCAACCCCATTTAAAACCGCATTGTCATGCGCAGCCGTAAGTGCCTGAGGGTCAATATCAACGGCCACACTTTTCTCAGCACCGAGTAGCAGGGCTGCAATAGCAAGTATGCCCGAACCACAACCGTAGTCGACGACCCGTTTCCCCTGCAACGACTGCTGATCCAGCCATTCCAGCATTAAACCAGTCGTGGCATGGGTACCGGTTCCAAAGGCAAGACCCGGATCTAGACGAATCGCCGTCCTGGCCTCACTCGGTATATCATACGCCGTTGGCACAACCCATAAATTTCGCCCAAAACTTTTGGGTTTGAATTCCTTTAACCATTGCCGTTCCCAAACTTGATCTTGCACAGCTTCTATCTGATGAACCTCGGCCCCGTTTGCCTCCAGATGATTCACAACCTGTTCGATTGTTTGATCCTGATCAAACAATCCACAGATGTAAAGGGAGTCCCATAACGGCGTCTCCCCAGGGCCAGGCTCAAAAATGGGTGCATCTTGTGAGTCGGTAAACGTAATCGCCACGGCACCATTAGCCCATAAATGCTGCTCCAGTTCCTCCGCATTGTCAGTCCCAGCCACCAATGTGATCTTATGCCAGTGCATTTAATTAACGGCCTCTCCTAACGACTATCGACCTGCTGCGTTGGGCTTGTTTCACGAGTCACTGTATAGCCAACCGCCCCAGGCCTTTACCTTGGCTGGCTCCAGCAAAGACCCTGTCTTTATTGACCCAACAAACTCATTTCAGGATTCACTCGATTTGCTGATCTGCTGGAAGGCCGATTGCAGCGCCAATTCGTAGCCTAAGGAACCTAGTCCTGAGATGACACCAACCGCAATTTCAGACAGGAATGAATGTTTACGGAATTCTTCCCGCCCAAATACATTGGACAAGTGAATTTCGATAAAGGGAATCTGTACGGCACTCAATGCATCTCGCAAAGAAATGCTGGTGTGAGTAAAAGCACCTGGATTAATAATAATAAACTGGGCTTGAGTCCTGGCCTGGTGAACAGCTTCTACTAATTCATGCTCCGCATTTGATTGCAAAAAATGCAGTTCAAGGCCGAGATCATTAGCCTGTTTCAGCAATCGACTATTAATATCTTCTAACGTGTCGTAGCCATAAATTTCTGGCTCTCTTGTGCCAAGTAGATTCAAATTAGGGCCATTGAGGACAACTATCGTATTCAAGATCAATCTCCAGATGAAAAAATGCTAAGAACTGCCTGTAGTGCTACCCAATCTTAGGTAGTTTACAACCAAATACCAAATATTCCGGCATTTCGGCCAGCGCTTCCTTAACTCTGCGTCCTCGCCAGTAAGGTCCTAGGTAACAAGATCGTTAACCTAAGGTGATACGAAATCGCTTTTGTTAGCCCGCACCCCTGGATACCCTTCAAGCCAATAAATCCGGCACGATACCGACCGATATTCCGAATGGTACCCTTCGCCGACCGGACCCTGGATACTGTCCGCTTTGCGACGCCTATAACTGCCCGGACTCGAACCTCTAATTTCAGCCAAAGCAAACCTTGTGCAAGACCATTTTAAGCTCATCTGGTTGAGAACCTGATCGCGACCATTGTCGATGACTCACCTAGGGCAGATCGATTACTCTGGTTTGGGGTGGGTAACAGTACCCCAACTTGGCACAACCC
>CAZGCW010000138.1:0-10203 GCA_964524295.1 uncultured Pseudomonadales bacterium | reverse complement strand
GCTGATCACCTGGTGGGTGACCGGCAGCCTCAATGCCGCCATGCTGGTGGGCAGCGTTGAGTTCTTCGCCAAATTTGTTATTTATTATCTGCATGAACGCATCTGGTTGAGGATACCTTGACTGATGGGTACCGCACACATTGAAACAAAAACCTGGCCGTTGCCGAAACCAGGTAGAGCCACTGCTTAGATAATTGGGACGACCGTGAGCTATAACCGTAACTAGCCGGCCGGCTAAAAATACCCTAACGAATGCGCCGACCAATCGACGTTCAGGAATAGCCCTGCGCTTTGAAATCGCACAAGTTATACTCCATACCCAGACAGCAGGTCGTTGGAAACAGGAGGTCATGCCAGTGAAGGAACATATACTGGTGGCAGGCGGGGCGGGCTATATTGGCTCGCATACCGTGCAGTTGCTGCTCGATCAGGGTTATCAGGTGACGGTCATCGACAATTTATCGACCGGGCATGCCAGGTCCGTTGCTAAAGCAGCGCTAATACACTGTGATCTATGCGATAAGGGGGCGCTGTCCCAACGACTGGAAAATAAGACATTTACCGGTATTATTCATTTTGCAGGTAAATCACAGGTAAGCGAGTCTATGGTTGAGCCGTTGACTTATTTTGAAAATAACGTCACGGGTTCGCTGAACTTGATCAGCTATGCAGTGAAGGCAGGCATCGATCGATTGGTATTTTCGTCGTCTGCGGCGGTGTACGGCCATCCCAATTCCAGCATGATCGACGAAAGTCATGTCGTTAAGCCCATCAACCCGTATGGCACCACTAAAGTGATGGTTGAAACTGTGTTGGCTGAGAGCGCCAGGGCACAGGGATTGAACTCAATCGCGCTACGCTATTTCAACGCGGCCGGTGCCTGGCCCGATCAAGGGCTTGGAGAAGACCATGATCCAGAAACACATCTGATTCCTGCGGTGTTGAAATCCTTGTTAACACAGGACAGCAGTGGACTCAATCAAGAGCCAGTTAAGCTATTTGGAAATGATTATGCGACTGTCGATGGTACCTGCATTCGCGATTATGTTCATGTTCGGGATCTTGCCGAAGCCCATGTTCTGGCGTTACGCCATCTTAAAAAGAAGACCGGGGCCCAAATCGTTAACCTGGGGTCGGGAAACGGATACAGTGTTTTAGACATTATCCAAACCTGCCAGCAGGTGACGGGCAAGGAAGTCCCTTACGTTATGGCGCCGAGGCGATTGGGGGACCCAGCTGTCTTGGTAGCCAATAACCAACTGGCTCGTGAAACGCTGGACTGGCAACCACACCGCCCTCTGGTGACGATGATTGAAGACGCCTGGCAGTGGCACCAGCGTCAGTAGGATCGATTTCTCCTGCTTCAACTGCCGGCCTGAAAACCCGCTCAGGTTAACTATGTTCGACCCAGAACAAATAGGGTAGGCTATCAAGCTTGTCGGCTGGGACAGTCCAGCCAAAGCCCTTAGAGGCTGACACCATTTCTCATCGCTGCATCAGAGCGCCTATTTTGCAAGAGGTTAATGTAATGAAAAATCGTTACCCCGTGGTCATCCTCACAATGGGCCTGATGGTCAAGCGTGCCTGCCTGCTGCTGATCCTGCTCAGCATGGTGGTCGCCTGTACGGAACCCGTTGAGCCAGTGGCGATTGTCTCTGATCCAGGTGAAAACCAGCCGACTTACACGGTTAGACATACTCCGCAGTCCCTGTCTTTTGATGCGCCGCAGCATCCCTTCATGGCGCAGGCTGGGTTAAATTCCATGCATGCGGATAGCTATAATTCGGATGTTCATGCGGTAGCAGGACCGCAGGGTGTGGATACTACCATCGTATCTAGAATCGGTAGCCAGGCCCCAGGGGGGATGTGTGCCACCACTACGTTTACGCGCGATGGCAAGATCATCAGTCTGTGCGCCAGTATTACCGGGTTTCGTATCCATTTGATTGAGCCGCGAACGCTGAGGTTGCTGGCAGAGTATGTATTGCCCCTGCGTTCTTCCAGCTACAGTGCATTAATCCACCTTGATCGCCGTATTATCATGGAGGATACCTCGGGCGCTTATTTTTATCTTGACCAGGAGGATAGGGTCATCATGGCGGATAATGAGCAGATTATTCACCGAATTGGTCATCGGCAATTAGCAGAGAATCAATGGGCTTTTTATCAGGAACAAAGCTGGGACCTCAGTGGCACGGTTCCCAGTGACTGTTTACGACCCAGCAACCCTTTTCCCACTGGCGAGTGTGATCCTATTACGGCGGTCATGCCGGATTATACGGGTCTTGTTTGGTGGGTTACGCGGGCCGGTAGGATTGGTACCCTGAATCAATCATCAGGTACTCTGGAAATGATTCAACTCGCTGGCGAAGAAATCCAGAACGGTTTTGCTGTGGCAGAAGACGGTATTTATATTGTTTCCGATACCGCGCTTTATGCCTTTAAGGCGATGGACGGAAAGCCTGAGATGATCTGGCGACAAACTTATGATCGAGGTTCGAAAAGAAAAGTTGGCAGTATCAACCAGGGTAGTGGCACCACGCCGACCTTGTTTGGGGACTATGTAACGATCACCGATAATGCCGACGGCAAGATTAATCTACTGGTCTATAAGCGCCTGCAGAATCCGTTAACCGACCCGCTGGTGTGTACAATACCGTTGTTTAAGGAGGCGCATTCCGCTGCGGAGAACTCGATGATCGCCTTTAATCACTCGATTATCATTGAAAATAATGCCGGCTACACCAGTGTCTATGCAGAAAATGATTGGGATGCAGCGGGAGGTGGCATCGTCAGGATAGACGTTCGTGAAGACGACAGTGGGTGTGACCTCATCTGGCAATCTGAAGAACGGGCGCCATCGGTTGTACCGAAACTGGCTTTATCCACCGGCGTGGCTTATTTTTATACTTTTCAGAAGGGCCGGGACGGTACCATCGCCTGGTATCTGATGGGTTTAGACTATGCTACCGGCAAGACGTTATTCAAGATTCACACCGGCAATGGTAAGAATTTCGATAATAACTGGGCACCCATCACATTGGCAGCGGATGGAACGGCCTATGTTGGCACGTCCAAAGGATTACTGGCCATTTTCGATGCGGATTGAATAGGCGGTTACTTTATCGCCATCCCAGCTCTGAGGCATTGGGTCAGTCTCATTGTCCTGCTTTTGGGGTGTTCGCCTGTGTCGTTCCAGATGGCTATTGATGCCATTATGGGATCCCACTCATGTTGACTTGGGGTCTGTTCATTCTTCCTTAGCGGTTTGGACTTTCCTGGTGGCCTGCTTATTTTTTGCCTGTTCTTATTTAGAGATGGTTTCGTCTTTTCTGGAGAACGGTTGATGGTTGTCTGTACATCCGTTCATGTTGATCTGGATCACCGAGATAGCAGTTGGAGGAGAAATTAATTAATGCAGAGCATTGTATTGGTCCACCACAAGGCCTTACAGGGTTGATGCGAGGTGATTAAGGCTTAGTGAGCCACCTCGTATTCTTTAATCGGCGTTCTTGACCAAAAGTGAAAACAGTACTAAACGATAATTTGGGCCATTAAAATGACCAAATGAGTAGTAAATGAGGACTCTACTTTCAATTTGCGTAAATTTGGTTGACAAAAATTGCGCAATTGATACAGACTTGAGGTTTTTATCGCTCTGATTCAGCGTCTGGTTCAGCGGCTCAAAGGGGACGGTTAAGTAAAACGCAATCGGGTTGATAAAGAATCAGGAATGGCAGCATTAGGGATATGGCAGCATTAGGGATAATGATATTAACCCGTCCGTGTGGGAATGAGGCGCGATAGCTAATAATTGAGACAACCTGTCGCTAACCTAAACAAGAGTTGTCCTGCGATAACCCAGAATTGTCGGTTTCGTGTCGGGTTATCCCTTGATTTAACCGGTGGGTCGATAAAACAGAACATAATAGTCAGAAAGGTGAGAACAAATGGCAAAAACTGAACAATACAATCTAGGTAGTTTTACGTTCCCGAGAGGCTGGTTCATGATTTCGACTTCAGTGGCATTGACGGATGTGCCACTGGCGCTGACATTTTTTGGGCGGGATTTTGCATTGTATCGGGGTGCTAGCGGAAATGTCGTACTGATGGATGCGTTCTGTCCGCATATGGGCACTCATCTAGCGAAAAACACCACCTCTTATGTTGTTATCGACGGGCAGATAGAAGGCGATTCGATTCGTTGTCCTTATCATGCCTGGCGCTTTGGACCAGATGGTAAGTGCAATGATATTCCTTATCATGACGGCCCTATCCCAGAGGCTGCGTGTATCAAGACCTGGCCGGTACAGGAGCGTTATGGCTGTATTTATATATGGCATGACCCTGAAGGCGGTGAGCCAGACTATGACCTGCCAGACCTGCCTGAATGGGCATCTTCGGAGTGGGTTAACTGGGAAATTGATGAATTAGGAGAGCTCGTCTCCCACCCGCTGGAAATTATAGATAACATTGTTGATATCAGCCATTTAGGGCCGATTCACGGCTCGACCCTGGAATACTTCGAAAACGAATTCCGTGGCCATATTGCCATTCAACGGCAAGGCGGCGGGCATAAAACCCTGGTTGCCGGAGATGCGCTGCTGGAAACTGATACCTGGTATACCGGACCGGGTATTCTTTTGTCCCGGGTTACCGGATTATATGATGCCATTATGTATATTACACATACACCGGTTCAAGACGGTGTGGTTCGAGCCTGGCATGGCTTGATGGTTAAACCGGGTTCAAAAGTGCCTTCTCAGGCGGATATAGACCAATCCAGGCAATATCAAGAGGCGAGCAAATTGGCCTTCCTGCAGGATTTTGAGGTCTGGTCCGCAAAGCAGCCCGCGTTCCAGATTTTGCAATTAAAAGGGGATGGTCCATACCATAAAGCACGTCAGTGGTATGGCCAGTTTTACCATCCTCGCGAAGATGCGGCAGCAATCCAGAAACAGGTTGATGGAACCTACACAGTTAAATGGATGCCAGCGGCACCTGAGGTAGTTACCGCTGCCGGTAAGTATTAAAAAAAACCGCTACCAGGTAACCCAGAAGCAGAACGAGTGGTTTTAGGGTGAATTAATCGATTCGTCTGCGCGCGGGTAACGCGTCATTGAGAACACAACGGACGCCATCTCTGTCCATTTCGGCAACGCAAAGATTACACACGGTACACCCGGATTCAGTTTTAATCCCTTCCTGGTAATGATGGACCAGTGCCGGATCATGGATGAGCGCTCTGCCCAGCTGTACGGCCTGATAACCTTCCGCCAATGCGCGATGTACGCTATCAAGACTCTGAACACCGCCGACACAAATCAGCGGCAAGGAGACTTCAGCCCTGAGTTGTTTGGCCAGTTCAAGAAAATACAGTTCTTCAAATGGCTGAGATCTAAGCACCGGCCGTGCCATGCGATAGACTAGTTTATCAATCTTTCGCCGCTGGACTTTGATGAGTTCCTCGACAAAGGTCGGTCCACGAAACAGGTACATGGCATTCTTGGAAGAGAACCCACCGGAGAGGACCAACGCATCTGCGCCATGCTCCTCAAGGAGTTTAGCCGTCATAATACTGTCTTCTATCTCAACCCCACCTCGGAAACCATCTCTCAAATTCATTTTGATGATGATGGGCATATCATCACCAATGCCCTCCCTGACAGACCGCAAAACCTCTATCGGGAACCGGGCCCGGTTTTCAGCGCTGCCGCCATATTCGTCTTTTCGCTTATTGACAGCGGGGCTCAAGAATTGACTGAGCAGGTAGCCATGCCCCATATGCAGTTCAACTGCATCGAATCCAGCGGTTTTTGCTCGCTCAGCCGCACTTTGATATTGCCTGGTGAGTTCAGCCAGCTCGTGCTTTTTTAACGCCCGGGCGAAGGGCGTGCCGACGAAGGTGCCCAGCGAGTTGAAGCCATTGCTTGGCCCTCTAGCCCGTTTGCCTATCCAGCCGCTCCACTTCGAGGTATTGCCGCAATGGGCGAGTTGAATTGCCGCTTTGGCACCATGCTGATGAATCCGGTCGGTAATGGCTTTAAGATCATCCAGAATATCATCCTGCAGGCACATCTGGTCATCAAAGGTACGGCCACCGGGTTCGATCGAACCATACGAGACTGTGCACAATCCAATGCCGCCCCGGGCAAAAGCTTCATGGAATTGACCCAGGCCTTCTCGATCCGGCCGCCCGCCAGGACAATGTCCTTCAAAAGTAGCGGCTTTGATAAAACGATTGGGCAACTCGAGCGACCGGAGGGTCCACGGGGCAAAAGGGTCTATACGATTGGGATTGATGCTGTCGGTCATGGGCTAAACTACCTAAATAACTCGGGCCGGGTGTGGAATACGAGGCGCACCCAACTGTTCTCGATAAGAAGGCGGCTGCAACCCCCCTCGGTCAGTAATTCCGTATTCAACGGCGATCTCCGCAGTTACCAAGGTTTGGCCGGATTTTTCCATGATGGCCGGGTCTGCTGACATGGCATGGATAATACGACCGTTAAATTCAGGTGTCTCCGCTGATGCCATAAAATCATCATATTGCTCACCTCGGTGCCGTAACACGATTTCGGTTCGCTCCGTTAGCTGTGGACCGAGCCATAGAGAAATTGCCGCAACCCCATCATTTTCCAGGTCAACACCCATATCGGTGGCCAGCTTATCATAGCCCACTTTCTGGGCTCCGTAGGCTGGGCCATGCATGTAACAGGCCGAGCCAAAAGAGGAGGTGAAAGTAATCAGTCCGGACTGCTGTTGAACCATCATTTTTGCAGCATAATAACTGGCGACGTAAGCACTGCGAAGACCAACGTCGAGGATATCGACGAGTTCCAGGGGTTTCTCCCAGAAGCCACCTGGATCGATCAGGTTCTCATGAATAACCGCTGCATTGTTAACCAGTATATCCAGTTGGCCTTGTTCATCGGCAATCCGGTCAAATACGGCCTTGGTCTGGGCATCATCTGAATGATCGCATTCGATACTGATTGCATTGCCACCCGCAGCGCGAATAGCATCAGCGGTTTCATCCAGCGTTCCTCTGAGGATTTCGCCCCGAAGGGTTGCTGAGGCTTCACTTTTTGAACGCCCGGTAATGTAGACCGTGGCCGCTTCGGCTGCTAGACCCAGCGCAATCCCTTTGCCGGCACCGCGACTCGCACCGGTAACCAGGGCGACTTTAGGCTTATCCATGTTTCTCTCCCATTGCTGTGATCGTCTAGGTGAAATCTAGACAGTTATTGTGCATATTGCAATTAAATGAAGTATAAACTATCAATAAACGTATTATATAGCTTAAAAACTGCGGATAGTGATGATTTTGGCGCAGGTAAGCTAAAACGAGTGTGATTCGCGCGCGCTTTTATTTTACCGTGCCTAGTACCCGGTTTGGTTCTAGACAACTATGCCAGGGTTTTTGCCAGATGCTTTTCTAAGTGTTTTGTTCAGACATGACCCCGGGTGCTGAAAACACCTCACTGGTTGTATCGGGTTGAGCGCTGTGTGGAAGGCGATTTTATGTAGTCTACTTAACAGGGCGTGTGCTTAAAGCGCCAAAGTCGATTAGTACGCTCTGCGTGCCATTGCGGGTAGGATGGATGGCTTGGATAAATCAAGAAAGATAGCTTTGGGGTAATGAGATGGAATCATCAATATGATTAACGATTCAGTAGTAAAACCGGGAAGCCCAACCTGGAACTCGTTTGTTGAAGCGCCCTGGGTCATTGAAGACGAGGATCAGCAAATCTGGTCGCAGATTACAGATTGGCTGGTGGTTGGTTTTGGCGGAGCGGGCGCAACCGCTGCTTTGCGAGCGGCTCAAAACGGCCTTGACGTCGTTGCTCTGGATAAAGCCGATGGGGGCGGTGCAACCCTGGCCAGTGGCGGTGTTTACTATGCCGGGGGCGGTACGCGCATTCAGCAGCAGTTAAATGAAAGTGATACCCCCGAGAACATGTACAATTATCTCAAGCTGGAGACGGGTGGAATCATCTCAGATGACACCTTGATGCGGTTTTGCAGAAACAGTGCCGCAAACCTGGATTGGTTGATGGAGCAGGGTGTCGAGTTTAGTGGGCCAGTATGGAAAGAGAAAACGTCCTATCCAAATGTAGATTACTTCCTTTACCATTCCGATAATTCCCTGCTACCCGCCTTCCAGAAACAAGCCTGGCCAGCAGCACGGGGCCATCGCGGTGTTATCCGCAAGGGCCGCAGCGCCGTTGACTTAGGGGGATCTATCTTTTCGCCGCTGCAGTCACAGTGCCGAAAAGCTGGAGTCCAAATCGAAACGGGAACCGAGGTTTTTCAACTCGTTATATCCAAACAGGAGGGTGCTGTGATAGGCGTTCGTGCCCGACAATTCGTTCCGGATAGCGAGGCTAGAGTAGAACACAAGCGTTGCCTGAAGCGAGGTCAACTGATCAACCGTCTCTATCCCTTTTTCCTGCCTGGAGCGCGCAGGGTACGAAGTTGGGCTGGCAAATATTTTGCCCGGGCCGCCCAGATTGAAGCGGAAAACCAACAGATTAGAACCTATCGTGCCAGGGCAGGCGTCTGTCTGAGTGCCGGTGGGTTTATCTTTAATCAAAAGATGGTGGCCCAATATTGCCCGCAATTTGCAGCCGGCATGCCCTTGGGAACGTCCGCAGATGATGGGAGTGGTATCCGCCTCGGTCAGAGCGTCGGTGCCGTCATCGGTCATATGAACCGAGCCACGGCCTGGCGTTTCATTAATCCGCCCCTGGCCTGGTCAAAGGGGATTATGGTCGACAGTCAGGGGCAGCGTTTTGTCAACGAAACCTGTTATGGCGCCACCATCGGTGATGCCATGATTGAAAAAGCCGGCGGTCAGGCCTGGTTGATTCTGGATGACGCTTTGGTCAAGTCTGCCTGGCGACAGATTTGGCCCACAAAGGTGTTACCCTTCCAATGGCAACTGGGCGCGCTGAACATGCTCCTGGGTAAGAAGAAATTTGATTCCCTGGCTCACGTTTGCCGCCACTACGGGTTCGACCCAGACACGCTGAAGGCATCTCTAAAAGCGACCCGCGGGCTCGTTGAGGGCAGCCAGGAAGATGTTTTCGAAAAAGCAGCAGGCGATGCACATGCCCTTGAATTCCCGCTCCATGTTATTGATGTGTCTCTGGGTGCCAAGTTGCTTCCCTGTACTGTATTGACGATGGGCGGTCTGTCCGTGGATGAAGCAACGGGGCAGGTTAAAAGTGAGCAGGGCGGTCTCGTTAAAGGGCTGTATGCGGCAGGTAGGACCGCGGTCGGTATCCCTTCTTATCTCTATATGAGCGGCTTATCCATTGCTGATTGTGTTTTCTCTGGCTTACGTGCTGCGGATCATGCCAGCCAGGAACTCAATGGTGTGGTTCACAACACTGAACCGTAATGGATTAGCTAATGGTGCCCGGTGAGCCGGGTAAACCAGGGAAGTAAACTCCCGCGGTCATGCCGCCATCGATGACCAACTCGGTACCGTTGCAGTAAGCGGCAGCGTCAGAAGCCAGATAAGTCACGCCGTGGGCAATTTCCATTGCCGTACACCCTCGCTGCAAGGGTACAAATCCATAGGCCTGGTCCACCTCATGCTGTGGCTGGTTAGCGGGATTGGTCATAGGCGTATTAACGCCACCAGGATGAACTGAATTGACCCTGATGCCGTGTAACCCAGCTTCCAGCGCTGTGGCCCGAGTTAAGCCGCGGACCGCATATTTACTGGCCGCATAGGCACCCACAAAATTGCTGGGTAGCATGCCTGAAGCCGAAGAAGTATTCACAATGGCACCACCGCCATTGGCTTTCATGGCTGGAATAACCGCCTGCATGCCAAGAAATGTGCCGGTGATATTAACATCAAGAAGCCGCCTGAAATCCTCAGGCTGGGTATCCTCAATGGTGCCGAAGACCAGAATACCGGCATTATTGATGAGGATATCAATGCGGCCCTGACTATCGACAACGGATGTCACCAGGGCATTCCACTGAGAGGCCTCTCTGACATCGAGTAGCTGGGTACTTAGCTGTGCGGTTTCCTCGATCTCCTCGAGCAGATCACTCAGCACATCGGTACAGACGACATGCTTTATGCCTGCATTAATAAAATCGTCGACAATGGCGCGACCAATACCTCTTGCCGCACCGGTTACAATGGCAATGCGCCCGTCATATTCGGCTTTCACGGGTGCC
>CAZGCW010000137.1:9996-10237 GCA_964524295.1 uncultured Pseudomonadales bacterium | reverse complement strand
GATGCTGAGCGCACCACTGCTGAGCAAATAGAAGCTTATATCAGCGCGCGTATTCCAAGCATCTAATTGCGGGTAAAAGTAACCTATACATGCTGCTTCGCACGAGAACCTGTACGCAAGATAAACAGTCCCTGAAAGTTCATACAATCGGTTTTTAATAATCACGTTGTTGCTTATTCAGCAATGAAAAACCTTGTCACAAATACGAATGTGTCTTGTACCGTTAACTCATTCTAGAATC
>CAZGCW010000137.1:0-9986 GCA_964524295.1 uncultured Pseudomonadales bacterium | reverse complement strand
TTACCCGCAATCCCAATGACCCGACTGGATTAAAAGCCTCATTTAGCCCTTCACCTCATCAGCCTGCTTTTCTCACCGGATTGAATGACACGGTAACCGGGAGTAGCTCAGTAAGGACCGAAGTCTATATTGAATCTGAACATAGTTTACGTTAACGTTAACGTAAACGTAAAGAAGCATACAAATCTAACAAGCAGCGCAAGACGTTATAGAGTCAGCCATAAAATGATGCAATCTCAGAAGCAGGGCGCCACCTACTCGATTTCCGAGTTATCCAATGAGTTCCGGATCACACCGAGAACGCTGCGTTTCTATGAAGAAAAAGACTTACTCAAACCCACCAGAAATGGCCAGGTGCGCATCTACAGTAGCAGCGACCGGGTTCGTCTTGAACTGATCTTACGGGGTAAACGCCTGGGCTTTTCACTGGAAGAAAGTTGCGACATTATCAATATGTACGACCCGACCAGTAATAACATCGAACAATTAGAAAAAGTGATCGAAACCGTCCGGTTGAAGATAGCCCGGCTTAAGCAGCAGCAGCATGACCTCAGAAGTATGCTAAAGGAGCTTAATACCTGGGAGAAAAACTATTCAACTGCCATAAAGGCACTGACGAGCAACTCGGAACAACCGCCAAAACAGACCAGGAAAAGGTTATGAATACTGCTTATCCAACCCTTAATTACAATCTGGGCGAGGACATAGACCTGCTACGGGACACCGTCTATCAATTCGCTTGTGAGGAAATCGCACCGAGAGCCCAACAAATAGACATCGATAACAACTTCCCCGCTGATCTATGGCAAAAACTGGGGAACCTGGGCCTCCTTGGCATCACCGTCGAGGAACGCTATGGTGGCTCTGGATTTGGTTATCTCGCCCATATAGTAGCCATGGAAGAAATCAGCCGAGCTTCAGCGGCTGTGGGCCTCTCTTATGCCGCGCACTCGAATCTGTGTGTCAACCAGATCAGGCGTAATGGGACAGAGCAGCAAAAGCAACAATTCCTACCGAAGCTGTGCTCAGGAGAGCATGTCGGCGCTCTGGCCATGTCAGAGCCCCAAGCCGGGTCCGATGTGGTCAGCCTCAGCCTCAAAGCCGAGCAAGATGGCGACCACTACATCCTCAATGGCAATAAAATGTGGATCACCAACGGCCCAGATGCCAACACCTATGTAATTTACGCCAAGACCGACCCAGGGGCTGGCTCTAAAGGCATTACTGCATTCATTGTCGAACGCGAATTACCTGGTTTTTCCCGTCATCCCAAACTCGACAAACTCGGCATGCGCGGCTCCAACACCTGCGAACTGGTTTTCCAGGATTGTCCGGTGCCGGCGACCAATATCCTGGGATCTAAAGGCAAAGGCGTCGGAGTGCTGATGAGTGGCCTGGACTACGAGCGGACCGTACTGTCAGGCGGACCTATTGGCATCATGCAAGCCTGTATGGACGCGGTCATACCCTATGTCCATGAACGCAAACAGTTCGGTAAAAGTATCGGCGAATTTCAGCTAATGCAAGGCAAACTGGCTGATATGTATACGGAACTCGCCGCATCCCGAGCCTACGGCTATGCGGTATGTCAGGCCTGTGACCGAGGAGAGGCAACCCGCAAGGATGCAGCAGGACTAATTCTGCACACAGCAGAGAAAGCCACTCAAATGGCCCTACAGGCAATCCAGGCTCTCGGTGGAAATGGCTACACCAATGACTACCCAACCGGCCGGTTACTACGAGATGCCAAACTGTACGAAATTGGTGCCGGCACCTCGGAAATCCGACGTATGCTCGTTGGCAGGGAATTATTCCATGAATCCGCTTAGCCAATCCCTTCAACTCAGAGGTGGGCCATGACGACCATTAAATCCAATATCGATATTAGCAGCCGTGAATTTAGCAGTAATGCTGAAGCCATGCACCAACAGGTTGCTGACCTGCGCAGCAAGGTATCAGACATCAAACTTGGCGGTGGGGAGGCTTATCAGGCCCGACATGTTGCCAGGGGGAAGCTACTCCCCAGGGAAAGAGTCGAGAACCTGGTCGATGCAGGCTCAACTTTCCTTGAACTGTCCCAACTGGCAGCTCATGAGGTATATGATGAATCCATCCCCGGAGCAGGAATCATTACGGGCATCGGTCGAATACACGGTCAGGAATGCATAATTGTCGCTAACGATGCCACCGTCAAAGGGGGCACCTATTATCCTATCACGGTCAAAAAACACCTTAGAGCACAAGCCATCGCTGAAGAAAATCATTTGCCTTGTATTTACCTGGTGGATTCTGGCGGAGCCAACCTGCCCCTTCAAGATGGCATTTTTCCGGACAAAGAACACTTTGGCCGTATATTCTTCAATCAGGCCAATATGTCGGCAAAAAACATCCCGCAGATTGCCTGTGTTATGGGCTCCTGTACGGCTGGCGGTGCTTATGTGCCGGCCATGGCAGACGAGGCGATCATCGTTAAAAACCAGGGCACCATCTTCCTCGGCGGCCCACCCCTAGTCAAAGCCGCTACCGGTGAAATTGTCAGTGCAGAAGATCTCGGTGGGGCTGATTTACACTCTCGTACTTCCGGGGTGACCGACCACTATGCTGAGAATGACCATCACGCACTTCAATTGGTCAGGCAAGCGGTCCAGCGTCTGAATCGAAAGAAAAGTATCTCCCTGGACATTAAGGAACCACTTGAGCCCCTTTATCCTGGTGAAGAAATCTACGGTATTATTCCTGCTGACACGAGAAAACCTTACGATTGCCGTGAAGTCATAGCCCGTATTGTGGATGGTTCAGAATTCTCAGAGTTCAAAGCCTTGTTCGGGACCACACTGGTAACCGGGTTTGCCCGGATCTATGGTTACCCTGTTGGCATTGTGGCTAATAACGGTATCCTGTTCAGCGAATCTGCTGTGAAGGGTGCTCACTTCATAGAACTTTGTGCACAGCGCAAAATTCCCCTGATCTTCCTGCAAAACATCACCGGCTTCATGGTAGGTCAGCAATATGAAGCCGGCGGCATTGCCAAGCATGGCGCTAAAATGGTCACCGCAGTCGCCTGTGCCAAGGTTCCCAAACTGACCATCCTCATCGGCGGTTCCTTTGGCGCTGGAAACTATGGCATGTGTGGTCGATCCTACGACCCCCGACTGTTATTTATGTGGCCGAATGCTCGAATCTCCGTCATGGGCGGCGAGCAGGCAGCGGGTGTACTGGCCCAGCTAAAACGAGACCAGATTGAAGCGAAGGGCGGTTCCTGGGCCGCAGCAGAGGAAGCTCAATTCAAGCAACCGGTTCTGGATACCTATGAAGCTCAGGGGCACCCGTACTATGCTTCGGCGAGACTATGGGACGATGGCATTATCGATCCGCAGGATACCAGAATGGTATTGGGGTTGTCCCTGTCCGCAGCCCTGAATAAACCCATTGAGGACTCTCGCTTCGGCATCTTCCGAATGTAAAGGATAAAGCACATGTTCAATAAGATACTGGTCGCTAATCGTGGTGAGATCGCTTGCCGCGTTATTAAAACGGCAAACTTGATGGGGATTAAAACCGTGGCGGTTTTTTCCGAAGTCGATGCTGATGCCCTGCACGTAAAGATGGCAGACGAGGGTGTCAACATCGGCCCTGCACCGGCGACAGAATCCTACCTCAATATCAATCAGGTTATCCAAGCTGCCATGGTTTGCAACGCTGACGCCATTCATCCCGGTTATGGTTTCCTTTCAGAGAATGCCGCGTTTGCCCAAGCATGTGAGCAAAACAACCTGACCTTTATCGGTCCAAGTGCCAGTGCCATAGAAAAAATGGGGTCAAAGTCAGCAGCAAAGCAAATCATGGCTACAGCAGAAGTACCACTGATCCCCGGTTATCACGGTGAAGATCAACAGCCAGACGTGCTGCATCAGCAAGCCAGTGAAGTCGGCTACCCGGTGTTACTTAAAGCCGCCGCTGGCGGCGGCGGCAAGGGTATGCGATTGGTCTGGCAGGAACCAGACTTCGAAGCAGCCCTGGCGGCGGCCATACGGGAATCGTTGAATGCTTTTAACGATGACAAAATGCTGGTGGAAAAATACCTGGTAGAACCCAGGCACGTAGAAGTACAGATTTTCTGTGACCAGGCTAATAATGCCGTTTATCTGTCAGACCGAGACTGCTCCATTCAAAGGCGCCATCAGAAAATTATCGAAGAAGCGCCTGCACCTGGTATTTCGCCTGCATTAAGAAAACAGATGGGAGAAGCGGCCATCCGATGCGCTCAAGCCATCAATTATGTCGGTGCAGGTACCGTCGAATTCTTACTGGATCGGGAAAACAAATATTACTTCATGGAAATGAATACTCGGTTACAAGTCGAACATCCGGTTACTGAGATGATTACCGGGATTGACCTGGTCGAATGGCAAATCCGAATCGCAGCGGGAGAGCCTCTGCCCTTACTTCAAAAAGAAATTACTAGCCAGGGGCATGCCATAGAAGCCCGTATCTACGCTGAAGACCCGGACAACAATTTTCTGCCGCAAACCGGAACTTTGACCTACTTATCACCTCCGCTGACTGGCCCACACGTACGCATCGACACCGGGGTGATGCAGGGTGATAAAGTAGATGTTTTCTATGACCCGATGATCGCTAAGCTGGTCAGCTGGGATGAGGACAGATCACGCGCATTGCAACGTCTCGATCATGCTCTAGCTGACTACCATATCAGCGGTATCACCACCAATATCAAACTATTACACAAGATCGCCGGGCACAGCGCCTTTGGCCTAGCAGAAATTAATACCGGCTTCATCGAGCAACATGAGGATGATCTACTACAACCAGAGTCTACGACTGATGAATCACTGGTGTGCGCTATGGCTTTTTATCTTGTTCAGGAGAGGATGAACAAGGCCAACAAACAGGCATCTGAATCAGGGGACCCGCATTCGCCCTGGCAGCACAATCACGGCTGGCGATTAAATGAACCTCATCGCCACCCGCTCCAGCTGGCCATCGGAGCCGAACAGCTAAGTGTAGAAGTCGAGTTTCAGCGCAGCGATGAACCCTATATCATCCGTCTTCCCAGTCGCTCTTTTAAAGTCGCCGGCAGCTTGCGTAATCAGACCGTAACAATGACTCTGGATGAACGACAGAGCAGATACACTATTGTCGAGAGCCAAAACGGCTACACCCTGTTCTCTAGCAGCGGCACTTACCATTTCCAACTGGTCGAACCCGATTACGGTACCGGAGACACGCATGCCGATACTGGCGGGTTAAATGCACCCATGAATGGCATCATTGTTTCGTTGCTGGTCGAGACAGGCCAGCCCGTTGACAAAGGCGAAGCCCTGATGGTCATGGAGGCCATGAAGATGGAACATACCATCCATGCGCCTTCTGCTGGCTCTGTCAGCCAATTCAACTGCAGCCCTGGCGATAGAGTCGATGGCGGGATCAAGCTGATCGATTTTGATACTGCCAGTTAAAGCCAAGCCGGTATCCGTTTTAGGGTGCTAACCGCCTATACGACACTAACAAGCAGTTTATCTGCCCATCATCCTCAGCCAGTTAGCCTGAATCTTCAATAGATCCGCCAGGCAGCCTAGTCTAACCAGGCTCGGTTCTGATCCCAATTAAGGATGAAATCATAACAGTACGTATTTATAGTAGACTATCTGAGAATCAAGTTTACGGAAGCAAATTATAAGAAGACCGGCCCAGCTAGTGTATCTGGCCACGATTAAAACAAGACCATAGTTGAAAGAATAATACAACGGGCCCATTAGGCTTGATTTAGCGATGTCCATTTCAAGCGTTGTATTAACACGACCTAAACCCCAACTAGAAAAAACAGTGGAAAAAGCCAACATGAAAATTCTATTACTGACAGCGATAACGGCACTCAGCATCATGCTAACGCCGCAACAGAGCAACGCGCATCACTCAGTATTTGCTGCTTTTGACATCAGCAAGTCAGTGACCATCGAAGGCATTATCACTGACGTCTGGTTTAAATCACCCCATATTCGAATTTTCGTTGAAGTCACCCAGGTAGATGGGGAAACGGTGGAATGGAATACCCATGGCCATAACCCAACCGCCCTTCGTCGACGTGGCTGGGTTCGCGACACTCTGGAAATCGGTGAGAAAGTAACCATGAGTGGAGATCCAACTTACGACGGTTCACCAAAAATGTTCATCCGGACTATCCTTCGCGCCGACGGATCCGTTCTCGAGAATAAGGTTGGACGCTAATGAAACGCTTAGTCACTTTCAGCCTGCTGCTTTCCTTGTCCTTGCAAATTGAAGCTGCCAACAACTTTGCAGGGAAGTGGGACCTGACCATTGTACAGCGAGGCTTTGCCATGGAAGGCCTGCTAGAACTGCGAGAAACTGAAAATGGATTAATCGCTTTTGCTGAAGGTGGGCCGGTTCGCCTGGCTATCAGTGGACAAGAGATAGAAATGGGCATCGACGACCGAACTGCCGCTGGCATGCCTTTCGAGCGAACGCTTCGAGGCAAGCTGGAGGATGGGTCAATGTCAGGTGAATTTGGCCCTCGCACTGAGTCAAGCGCAGAAGTCAAGTCCCTATGCAAAAGGCTACCGCTCGCCTGTCCCGCACCGACTGGGACCTGGACCGCAACGCCCCATACAGGCACTCAGCTGGAAGCGACACCCAAACCCGTGGACCTATCTGGAAGCTGGGTGATCGATGTCGGAGGAATCAGGCGATGGACAGCCGATTTAACCCAATCCGCTAAAGACTGGAAAGCCGATTTTAATGTGGTCATGGACCTGCCCGCCCAACGCTGCCAACCCTCAGGCCTGGTTCTGAGCTGGGGGTTCAGGGGCAACGAGCCGGAGATTTTCCAAAGTAGCAGCAAAATTACGATCGCACTCGGCTCTACCCTGCGAAGAATTTACCTTGATGGGCGACAACCACCCGAATATACCGACTGGTACCCCATGGGTTTTTCTTCAGGACAGTGGCAAGGTAGTACGCTGGTGATCGAAACCACCCACCTGCAACCCACCGTTCGTGAATGGATGGGGGATCCAATTTCTGAAAACGCCACTGCCATAGAGCATTACTCCATCGATGAAAAAGGCCGCCTGGTCGGTGTTCTGACGATTCATGACCCTGAAAACTACAGAGAACCCATGGTCAAGCGGGCGCGATGGAGAAAAGAGACTGACAGCAAAATACGCTTCCCCTCGCTATGCGATCCGGACTCATTTTATCGTGAACTATACGACGATGACTTGCTCAAAGACTACTGGCAAAGATCCCATCGTCGCTACTGACAGCGCTGGGCATCTCTGCGCGTGCAGGGATACTGCCAGCAACAAACACGCTAAGTTAAAACGCCTTATTCAAATACCTGTAATGATCTTGGCCTAAAACCCGATGACGGGCAGTTAAACTGACCCAAAGACCCCACTGGAGGAGAAACTGAGCCTATCCAGAACGCGAGCCATTCTTCGCTCACCCCTGCCTCACCCTTGCCTGGCGATAAGATGGCATCCAGGCCCTGCGAAACCGATTCCAGTCGTTGGGCCCCTCACCTTAGAGTAGTAAAGCAATCAAAACCCGCTGGTACCGATGCCAAAGTACCCGACAACCCTTGCTGAATGGACCATAAAGTGGTTTATTCTAGCTCAACGAAGCATCCGATTAGGGTAACCAGCACCTCAGCAGGCATCTGGTTTCAAAATAAACGACAAGAGGTAATCATCATGTATGACCTGATCATCCGCAACGGCACGATCATTGATGGCAGTGGCGAAGACCGATTTATCAGCGATATAGCAATAAAAGAGGGCAAGATTGCCAGAGTCGGGCAAATTACTGACACTGCGCATCGCGAGATCGATGCCGAGGGCAAACTGGTTACTCCCGGATGGGTCGATATTCATACCCACTATGACGGTCAGGCAACCTGGGACCCGCTGCTGGCGCCCTCCAGCTGGCATGGGGTCACCACGGTAGTTATGGGTAATTGCGGTGTTGGTTTCGCCCCCGTTAAAAAAGACGATCGCCAATTCCTGATTGAGCTCATGGAGGGAGTAGAAGATATCCCAGGGGCGGCTCTCTCTGAGGGTATCAACTGGCAGTGGGAAAGTTTTCCTGAGTATTTGGATGCTCTGGAAACCGTCCCCCGGGCCATTGATGTAGCGACACAAGTTCCCCATGGCGCCATCCGCGCTTATGTTATGGGCGAGCGATGCAATACCGACTATGCACCATCCAGAGCTGAGGTTGATGAAATGGCCACGCTGGTTCGACAGGGGGTTGAAGCAGGCGCCCTCGGGTTTTCAAGCTCAAAAACACTCTTACATAAAGATATTCACGGCGAGTACATGCCGGGTACGTTTTCGGGTAATGAGGAAATGCTGGCATTAGGCCTGGCGATGAAGGGCTTAAATAATTCCGTATTCGAACTGGTATCAGACCACCTCGGTGATGACAAAGAGTGGGCCTGGGTTACTGAATTCCAGAAACAAACCGGACTGACCGTGACCCTGATTGCCACCACGGCACCTGCTTACGAAAACGGGAAAATGTATAAATTAGCTGAGCAAGCCAGAAAAGAAGGCCGGGAAATCAGACCCCAGGCCGCCGGTCGACCGACCGGGGTACTGCATGGACTTCAATCCAGCTTCCATGCCTTTATTGGTCACCCAACCTGGCGCAGGGAGCTAGCCGGACTGGATCACCCGACTCTGCTTCAGCGGCTGAATGAACCAGACATGAAAAAACAGCTGCTATCTGAAGAATCCGTGATCAAAGGTGGACTGATGCAGCATCTTAACAGCCTAATGAACCAGGTCTTTCCCCTTGGTGAAAATCCGGATTACGAGCCAGATGCTGAAGCCAGCATCACAGGCATAGCCAAAGCGCGTGGCATGGATGCCATGGAAGTCATGTACGATTTACTCATTGCCAACGACGGAAAAGAGCTCTTCTACCAGCCCCTGGGAGGCTACCAGAATTTTACCCTGGACTCCCAGAAAAAACTGCTTGAGCACCCTAATGTCCTGTTTGGTCTCAGTGATGGTGGCGCACATTGTGGCGTCATTGCCGATGCGGGCATGCCCACTTTCATCATGACCCATTGGGGAAGGGATCGTACCAAAGGTGACAAGCTTGAACTTGAATTTATCGTTAAATCCCTGACCTCCAATACAGCAACCGCCTTTGGGATGTTCGACCGCGGTCAGATCAAGGAAGGCATGATCGCCGACATCAACATCATCGACTTCGAATCCTTACGCTTGCACCGCCCTGAAGCGATCTTTGATTTACCCGCCAAAGGTCGTCGACTCGTGCAACGGGCTGAGGGGTATGACATCACGATCAAATCAGGGGAAATTATTTTCCAGAAGGGAGCGCACACTGGTGCCTTACCCGGCAAACTAGTCAGACGTTCAGATGGCCAAACAAGCAGGCAGCAGGCTTCGCAAATCTGATGATACGATACACTTAATGGCTAATTAATCGCGCGGGCAGTTGGCCCATAGCCAATTTTTTTAGGAAACCACTACTGGCGCTGGTGACTGCTTTGCTGGCGTATGGCCTTAAATTCAGACCCATCCTGCCATTCCGGCCAACGCCTGGAATTTGCCAGGTCATCTATGATCAATTGAAACAATTCAACATCCTGAGCCGCACCGCTGAGATCCCAGGAAGGGTCCCAGACGTCGCAGGTTTGATGATAGCAACCCCTGATGTAATCGCTTACCCATTGGTCACCGGCGGCGCGTCCCCCTTCAATCAGGTCAGCGCCACCGGCTATTCCCATCAGCAGCAGTACTGGCACGCCTACTTTGGCCAGCGAAAAATGATCAGCTCGGAAAAACAAACCGTTCTCTGGCAGACTCTCTGGGGTCACCGTACGTCCCTGGGATTCGGCTGCCCTGGCAAGATCAGTTTCAAGCTCACTTTGGCCCTCACCCACCAGAATTACATCTCTAGCCAGGCCCGCTGTC
>CAZGCW010000136.1:0-10252 GCA_964524295.1 uncultured Pseudomonadales bacterium | reverse complement strand
TTGATGGAGAGAGCTAGTTAGATGCCAAAACGCCATGATATCACCAGTGTAATGATTATAGGAGCCGGGCCTATTGTCATTGGTCAGGCTTGTGAATTCGATTATTCAGGAGCCCAGGCCTGCAAGGCCCTTAAGGAAGAAGGCTATCGGGTGATCCTGGTTAATTCTAACCCAGCTACCATTATGACTGACCCCAGTATGGCGGATGCGACCTACGTTGAGCCCATTGTCTGGGAGTCAATCGAGCAGATTATAGCAAAGGAAAATCCGGATGCTTTACTACCCACCATGGGAGGTCAAACAGCGCTCAACTGTGCCTTGGATCTAGCCAGGGAAGGGATTTTAGAGAAATATGACGTTGAGTTAATTGGCGCGACCAAGGAGGCGATCGACAAGGCTGAAGATAGGCAGCTGTTTGATCAGGTCATGAAGTCCATTGGTCTTGAGACGCCTCGTAGCGCAATAGCCCACTCCATGGAAGAGGCTCGGCAAGTTCAGGGCCAGTTGGGGTTTCCCTGTGTCATCCGGCCCAGTTTTACCATGGGCGGAAGCGGCGGCGGAGTCGCCTATAATCAGGAAGAATTTGCGGAAATTTGTGCCCGGGGGCTCGATTTATCACCCACGAACGAATTGTTGATAGATGAATCTCTGCTGGGTTGGAAAGAATTTGAGATGGAGGTGGTTAGGGATAAGCATGATAATTGCATCATTATCTGCTCCATCGAGAATTTCGATCCCATGGGTGTCCATACCGGTGATTCAATCACCGTTGCGCCAGCTCAGACTTTGACCGATAAAGAATATCAGATCATGCGAAACGCCTCAGTTGAGGTTTTGCGAGCGATTGGTGTGGAAACAGGCGGGTCCAACGTTCAGTTTGCTGTGGAGCCGGAGACAGGCAGGCTGGTTGTGATTGAAATGAACCCGAGGGTGTCGAGATCGTCGGCACTGGCGTCCAAGGCCACCGGGTTTCCTATCGCCCGGGTTGCGACTAAGTTGGCGGTAGGCTATACCTTGGATGAGTTATCAAATGAAATCACCGGTGGTGTCACGCCGGCTTCTTTTGAACCGTCGATTGATTACATCGTAACGAAGATTCCGCGATTCACCTTCGAGAAATTCCCCCAGGCAGATAATACCCTCACTACCCAAATGAAGTCTGTGGGTGAAGTGATGGCGATAGGGCGGACTTTTCAGGAGTCATTACAGAAAGCACTGCGCGGTCTGGAAATTGGTATCTGCGGTTTTACGCCGGCCATTAATCTGGAAGATTCCGATGTAAAGGCGGTAATTCAGAAGGAATTACGGGTTCCTGGCGCAGAACGGATTTTGTTTGTTGGTGATGCCCTCCGGCTGGGACTGAGTATTCAGGACATCAGTAGTTTGAGTGGCATTGACATGTGGTTTCTAGCTCAGATCGAAGATCTAATTATTAGAGAAAATAATTTGGTTGGGACAGATTTACAGGCGTTGTCAGCACAAGCATTGTTTCAGTTGAAACGAAGTGGATTTTCTGACCTGCGGCTGGCCCAATTGTTGGAGGTTTCTGAGGACGAAATGAGGCAGTATCGACTGGCCCAGGACGTTAAGCCAGTTTATAAGCGGGTGGATAGTTGTGCGGCGGAGTTTGCTTCTTCTACTGCTTATATGTATTCGACTTACGAGAAGGAGTGTGAGGCATTACCCTCAGACCGGGAAAAGATCATGGTGCTCGGTGGTGGGCCGAATCGCATTGGTCAGGGTATTGAATTTGATTATTGCTGTGTTCATGCTGCGTTGGCGATGCGTGAAGATGGCTATGAAACCATTATGGTCAATTGTAATCCGGAGACAGTGTCAACGGATTTTGATACCTCTGACCGGCTGTATTTTGAACCTCTGACGCTTGAAGATGTTCTCTCGATTGTTGATATTGAGAAACCTGCTGGGGTGATTGTGCAATTTGGTGGGCAGACACCATTGAAGTTGGCTGCCTCATTATCTGCTGCGGGTGTACCGATTATTGGTACTTCACCGGATGCGATTGACCGAGCGGAAGATCGCGAAAGATTTCAGCAGATGATTCATAAACTGGACCTGCGCCAACCTGCTAACCAGATTATCAGGAATGTTGATGAAGGCTTAGCAGCGGCAGCTGAAATTGGCTATCCACTGGTGGTTCGGCCATCTTATGTACTCGGTGGTCGCGCTATGGATATTGTCTATCAGCCCAGCGAGCTCGAAAAATACCTAAAACAAGCGGTGATTGTCTCCGATGACTCTCCTGTACTGCTGGATCGTTTTCTGGATCAGGCGATTGAGGTTGATGTGGATGCGGTGTGTGATGGCGAACATGTGGTCATTGGTGCGGTTATGGAGCACATCGAGCAGGCGGGTGTTCATTCCGGTGATTCGGCGTGTTCGCTTCCTCCCTATAGTCTTGAACCACAAGTGATTCAGGAAATGTCTGAGCAGGTAAAGGCGATGGCCAGGGAGTTGGGTGTCATTGGTTTAATGAATGTGCAGCTTGCACTGCAGGGAGACCAGATATTTATCCTGGAAGTGAATCCCAGGGCATCACGGACAGTCCCGTTCGTTTCAAAGTCGATTGGTCGATCATTGGCGAAAATTGCAGCTCGATGTATGGCGGGAATCAGTCTTGAATCCCAAGGCTTTTCAGAAGAGATTTTACCTGGGTATTTCAATGTAAAAGAGGCCGTATTTCCTTTTGGGAAGTTCCCGGGAGTTGATCCCATTCTGGGTCCTGAGATGAAATCAACCGGAGAAGTCATGGGTATAGGCAAAACGTTCGCTGAAGCCTATGGTAAAGCCCAGATAGCGGCAGATGATAAGATCCCGTCTTCCGGCCAGGTTTTTTTGAGTATTAGGGACCCGGATAAGGACCAATTGGCCGATATGGCGGAGCAATTATTGAGCCTGGGGTTTAAGCTAATTGCCACTAGAGGGACAGCTAAAACCCTTGAGGAAGCCGGTTTACCCGTAAAAACAGTGAATAAAGTCATAGAAGGTCGTCCCGATATTACGGAATCCATTAAAAATGGTGAAATCGACTTTATTATTAATACAACCGAAGGTAAGCAAGCCATTGCAGATTCATTTACTATAAGGAGGGAGGCGCTGCAGCATAAGGTCTGTTATACGACCACCATGGCTGGTGGGCGAGCCAGTATAGAAGCCCTGCGTCATGATGCTGAAATGGAAGTATACTGTTTGCAGGAATTGCACCAAACATTTTAGCTGGCTGGAAATTAAACCTCGGATAGGTTAGTTAAACGAAGAGATCTCAGTATGGACAAGATACCGATGACGGTAGCAGGTGCCGAAGCGCTCAGGACAGAGCTGGCTCGATTAATGTCCACTGAGCGGCCCCGCATTGTCCAAGCTATCTCCGAGGCATTGGAGCAGGGAGACCTGCGAGAAAATGCGGAATTCCAGTATGCGAAGGAAGAACAATCCTTTATCGAAGGGAGAATAGCTGAGATTGCTGGAAAGCTAGGTGCGGCGCAGATTATTGATATTGCTGATATTGCGCCCTCTGGCAAGGTCATGTTTGGTGTGACGGTAACCTTGCTTAATTTGGATTCCGATACCGAAGTTGTTTATCAGATCGTCGGTGATGATGAGTCTGATATTAAGGAAAACAAAATCTCGGTGTACTCACCGGTTGCCCGGAGTTTGATCGGCAAAGAGATCGGAGATGTGGCTGTAGTCAAGACGCCCTCAGGCGTCATTGAATACGAGATATGTCAAGTTGAACATATCTGAGCAGATTGTGTTTCAACCGTGGCGGGTCACGTTGGAAAGATGGGGCTTGGGGTCAAGGGCTTTCTTGTAGACCACAGCGGTTCCACCCGTGGCTTGAACTTTGATCGCCGTTGTATTTTCCACTATCGCAGTCAGTACAGAGACTCTTTGTTCACGATCTCCATTGATTCGTATTTTAATGAGTTCGTGGTCTGCCAGTGCCCTGTTTATTTCAGCAAGCACTGACTCGGACAGGCCGTTACCTGAAATCGTAACCACTGGGTTCAAATGATGGCCGATAGCTCTGAATTTTTTTTTGTCTTGCTGGTTTAACATGAGGCGTCATAGTCTAAAGGGCGGTATTCTACGTTACTAATGATCCTAAACCTAATTGTATATGAAAAGATCAAAGGCAAGTCAACGCTGGCTTAAGCAACATGAGCAGGACCCCTATGTGAAAATGGCCCGGGCGGAAGGTTATCGTTCGCGTGCAAGCTATAAGCTCCTGGAAATGAATGATCGATTGGGTTTGTTTAAGCCCGGACAGGTTATTGTTGACCTTGGTGCGGCGCCGGGAGGGTGGTCTCAGGTAGCAGAAAAATGCACCCGTCCTGGGGGGCGGGTGGTTGCGCTTGATATTTTGGCCATGGAAGGCCTACCTGGGGTAGAGATAATCTGTGGTGATTTTACCAGCGATGCTGTTTGTGAGGGTCTTGAGGAAACTTTACAGAGTGATGCAGTTGACCTTGTAATTTCTGATATGGCCCCCAATCTAAGTGGTATGAAGCATATCGATTTACCAAGATCGGTGTTTTTGGTGGAGTTAGCGTTAGAATTTGCCGATAAAGTCCTGTCAAAGGGTGGTATTGTAGTAACCAAGGCTTTTGAAGGCGAAGGCATTGATGACTTAAGAAATCTGATTCGCGGTCGTTATGCAAAGTTAGTGAACATAAAGCCCAGGGCATCGAGAGGGCGCTCAAGAGAGTTATATCTGGTGGGAATGGGTCATAAGTGATTTAGTTCCCGTATTAGGCCAGGAACTTGAGAGAACAGATAGCGTGATGTGATTGGTTTGGGATTATAAAAGGCAGTGGGCTCACTGATCCCGTAAAAGCGCTTTAGGCGTTGAGTAGTTTAGAAGAGGATTCGAATCGTGAATGATATGGGTAAAAACCTCCTGCTCTGGCTGGTGATCGCAGCGGTCCTGCTCACCGTTTTTCAGAATTTCAGTGTTGATAGAAGCCCTGAAGAAGTTGAGTATTCGACTTTTCTGGAATTGGTTAATCGAAATCAGGTGAAGACGGTTGAGGTCGATGGTTTGACCATACGAGGCGAACGTTCCGATGGGGTCCGGTTTGAAACGATTCAACCACAGATCGTTGATAAGGCGCTCATAGATGATCTGGTGGACCATAAAGTCGACTTCAAAGGAGAGCGACCCGAACAGCAAAGTATCTGGATGCAACTGCTGGTAGCAAGCTTCCCTATTTTAGTGATCATTGCAGTCTTTATGTTCTTCATGCGCCAGATGCAAGGTGGGACGGGCGGAAAAGGCGGACCCCTGTCGTTTGGAAAGAGTAAAGCCAAACTGCTCGGAGAAGACCAGATTAAAACGACTTTTGCTGATGTCGCTGGTGTTGATGAAGCTAAAGAGGATGTGCAGGAATTGGTTGAGTTTCTGCGTGAACCCAGCAAATTCCAGAAGCTGGGCGGTAAAATCCCCAGCGGTACTTTGATGGTAGGACCGCCAGGAACAGGTAAAACGCTGCTTGCCAAGGCGATCGCCGGTGAGGCAAAGGTGCCTTTTTTCTCCATATCTGGTTCGGATTTTGTTGAAATGTTTGTTGGTGTGGGTGCCTCCAGAGTCAGGGATATGTTTGAGCAAGCTAAGAAACAGACGCCTTGTATTATCTTTATCGATGAGATTGATGCCGTAGGTCGTCATCGCGGTGCCGGATTAGGCGGCGGCCATGATGAAAGAGAGCAGACCTTGAATCAACTGCTGGTTGAAATGGATGGGTTCGAAGGCAACGAGGGTATTATTGTGATTGCTTCTACTAACCGTCCGGATGTTCTTGACCCGGCACTACTAAGGCCTGGGAGGTTCGACAGACAGGTTGTCGTGTCATTGCCAGATCTTCGCGGTCGCGAGCAGATTCTAAAAGTTCATATGAGGAAGGTTCCGGTTGCGGCGGATGTGGTTCCGCTGGATATTGCCAGGGGTACGCCCGGATTTTCTGGTGCTGATCTGGCTAATGTGGTTAACGAAGCCGCTCTTTTTGCTGCCCGCCAGGATCAACGTCTGGTAGCCATGTATCATTTTGAGCAGGCCAAAGACAAGATCATGATGGGAGCTGAGCGTAAAACCATGGTCATGTCGGATAAGGAAAAGCGTAATACTGCCTATCACGAAGCCGGTCACTGCGTCGTTGGATACCTGGTACCGGAACATGATCCTTCCTATAAGGTATCCATCATTCCCAGAGGTAGAGCCTTGGGTGTCACTATGTTTTTACCAGAGGAAGACCGCTATTCGATGAGTAAACGGCTAATCCATAGTCAGATCTGTGGTCTGTTTGGGGGTCGAATTGCTGAGGAGTTGACCTTGGGGTTTGACGGTGTCACCACAGGTGCTTCTAACGATATAGAAAGGGCGACTCGTATGGCACGGTCGATGGTGACTAAATGGGGATTATCTGAAAAATTAGGGCCGATGCAGTATGAAGAAGAGGATACAGAAGTATTTTTAGGTAAATCGGCCGGTACCACTCACGCACATGTTTCTGCGGAGACCGCCAAACTGATTGATGAAGAAATAAAAGCCATCATAGATGATTGTTATAGCACTGCTCGAGATTTACTAAAGGAGAATCGAGACAAGCTGGATGCCATGGCAGAGGCGCTGCTCGAATATGAAACAATAGATAAGAGCCAGATAGATGACATCATGGCAGGCCGAAAGCCGAAACCGCCTTCGGATTGGAATGATGACGGTTCGCCTATGGATCCCACAACGGGTTCAGGTTCTGTTGATAATGACCAGACTGAGCCAGGCAAACCGATTGGGGATCCAGCGGCCGATCTGTAAGTTCGTCAATGCAAGACTTAACTGGACTACTGCAAAGACCCGAACCTTTGGTCATGGGCATCCTGAATGTGACGCCGGATTCGTTTTCAGATGGGGGGGCTCACCTCAGCGTTGACCAGGCCTTGTCACGGACCCTGGAAATGGTAAAGCAGGGCGCTGACATTATCGATATTGGTGGTGAATCGACTCGACCCGGTGCCGCACCAGTTTCTGTTTCTGAAGAGCTCCATCGGGTCATTCCGGTCATTGAAAAAATTAAGCGCCATTCAGGCGTGCCTATTTCTGTGGATACCAGCTCACCCGAAGTTATCAGTGAAGCCGCCTCGATGGGCATCGCCATGATTAACGATGTGCGCGCGTTAGCGCGTGAAGGTGCCATGGAATTAGTAGCGGCACATGATGTACACGCTTGTCTTATGCACATGCAGGGAGAACCGGATAGCATGCAGGATGATCCGCGCTATGCTGACGTAGTCGATGATATTAACTGTTTCTTTGAAAAGACCGTGCAACGCTGCTGCCTGGCGGGGATTAGTCGCAACCGCTTGATCGTCGATCCCGGGTTTGGTTTTGGGAAAACCTATCAGCATAATCTATGTTTGATTAACCGGTTGTCTGAATTTAAAGTCCATGGCTTGCCTGTCATGGTCGGGTTGTCCAGAAAAAGCACCTTGTCCCGTATAGCTGATAATGTGATTGCCGGGTCTGTAGGTGGTAATATTATGGCGTTTCTCTCAGGTGCAAAAATTCTTAGGGTACATGATGTTGAACAGACCATAAGTGCCCTGCGGGTGGTGACTGAAATTTTGAAGAGTGGCGAGGCAGATGAAAACTAAACAATATTTTGGTACTGACGGTATCAGGGGCGCTGTGGGCACTTATCCTATTACCGCAGATTTTGTGCTTAAGCTAGGTTGGGCAGCTGGCAAGGTGTTAGCGGAAGGGTCCGGTAGTCGCATGATGATAGGCAAAGACACCCGTAATTCCGGTTATCTGTTTGAGTCAGCATTGGAAGCCGGCCTGGCATCTGCTGGGGTCGACGTCTTGCTTTTGGGACCGATGCCGACGCCAGCAGTTGCTTATTTAACTCGAACATTTTCAGCGTCTGCAGGTATCGTCGTTAGTGCTTCACACAATTCTTATCATGATAATGGCATTAAATTTTTTAACCCGGTGGGGCAGAAACTTTCCGATAATCAGGAGTTGGCCATCGAACAGATGATGGATGAGGAAATGGTGACGGTGTCCTCGGATAACCTGGGGAAGGCGAGCCGTATTGACGATGCGGCGGGAAGATACGTGGAATTCTGTAAAAGTTGCTTTCCTGCAGAATTGACGCTTAAAGGTCTTAAGATCGTGGTTGATGGCGCACATGGTGCAGCTTATCGGATTGCACCCAGTGTGTTCAGGGAGCTGGGCGCTGAAGTCATTGAAATAGGAACCGCTCCGAATGGATTGAATATCAATGAAGGGGTCGGCGCGACCAGTCCGGGTGCTCTGTCTGAAGCTGTGTTGGCAGCGGCTGCTGATTTGGGAATTGCCCTGGATGGCGATGGTGATCGTCTCATCATGGTAGATCACTTGGGTGAAATTGTGGATGGTGATGAGTTACTATTTGTGATTACTCAGTATAAAAATGCCAGAAATGAATTAACCGGTGGTGTTGTGGGTACCCAGATGAGTAATTTGGGCTTACAACGAGCGCTAGAGCAACGGAATATTCCATTTGCACGATCGGCAGTCGGAGACCGTCATGTTATGGCAATGTTGGAGCAAAGGGGTTGGAGAATTGGCGGAGAAGGTTCAGGTCATATTTTGTGCCTGGATTCCGCTTCAACTGGCGATGGCATTATCTCTGCACTTCATGTCCTGGCAGCGGTTGTTAGTCAGGCACTGACCCTTAATCGACTAAAGCAAGGAATGACCAAATTTCCACAAGAACTGGTTAATGTTCGCTGCGCCGAAGTTCCAGATTTGCAATGTGAATCGATATTGCAAGCTGTGCATTCAGCCGAAACTCAGTTGGGAGATTTAGGAAGGGTGCTATTGAGGCCTTCGGGCACCGAGCCGGTTGTTCGCGTCATGGTCGAAGGGCAGGAAAGGAATCAGGTCACGGAATTAGCACAGGAAATCGCCGATGCCGTGCATCGCACGGTACCATAAGATTGAAACTTAATAGCAAAGCCGTTAATATGCGGAGCCCTTGCTGGCTGGACACAACGGCTATACAGGAAGATTGTGATGCCTAGACCGTTAGTCGCTGGTAATTGGAAAATGAACGGCTCGAAATCATTGCTGGTTGAGATGGCAACGGCATTTCGAAAAGGGCAGCCTGATGCGTGTGATACCTGGTTGCTGGTACCAGCCGTTTTTGTGGAATTTGCGAAACAACAGTTTGACACCACCGGCGTCAGGGTGGGTGGTCAGAATGTAAGCGGGCAACCACCGGGAGCACTAACGGGTGAAATTGATGCTTCCATGTTAGAAGATATTGATTGTAGGATTTGCCTTGTAGGGCACTCGGAAAGAAGACAGATTTTTGGTGAGACTGATGCTGATGTGGTCAGCAAAACCAAAGTCTGTATAGATCACGGGATACAACCTTTGGTTTGTGTCGGTGAAACACTTGAAGAAAGACAGGCAGGTTTGGCAAAACAGATTGTCTCAAGTCAAATTGGCAGGGTGATGGAAGCGTTAACGGCGACTCAGATGGCGGCCGTTGTCATCGCCTATGAGCCCATTTGGGCTATAGGCACCGGTGAGGTCGCTTCTGCGGATGATGCTCAGGAGATCCATGCCGAAATGCGCGGTACCTTGTCAGGCCATTATGGCCAGGCGTGCCCGGATATTAGATTGTTGTATGGTGGCAGTGTGCGCGCAGGTACGGTGAAGGAACTACTGGCCCAACCCGATATTAATGGGGTTCTGGTAGGGGGTGCTTCGCTTGATAAAAATGAATTCTTACAGATTTGTAATGCAGCAGCAGTTGCAAACTGAAAATACACTGGGTTGATAAATAATGGATTTAGACTTATTTGAATCGTTGGTATTGATTGTTCACATTATCGCTGCCGTTGCAGTGATTGGACTTGTGCTGATTCAGCATGGAAAAGGTTCTGACATGGGAGCGGGATTCGGTTCGGGCGCGTCTGGAACCGTGTTCGGAAGTGGCGGAGCGGGTAATTTTCTCACGCGGCTCACCACCTGGATTGCGATTGCTTTTTTCCTGACCAGTTTTTCACTTGCCTATGTTGCTAAACAACGATCGGACCAAACCACTGCATTAGGGATGCCTCAAGTGCAAACGTTAGAGGAAGTGATTCCTGTGGAAGTACCCGTGGGTCCTGAAATAGAAAATTTTGATTCAGAAATACCAGAAGTACCAGTAGAATAAGGTCGATATGCCGAAGTGGTGGAATT
>CAZGCW010000135.1:10050-10263 GCA_964524295.1 uncultured Pseudomonadales bacterium | reverse complement strand
AATATACAAAAAAAATGCGAGATTTTTATAGGCAAGAGTGATGATCGTAGAAAATGTGAATGAGTTTATCGCGTGGTTAGAAGGAAACGAAAAACTGTTCGAACAATTAGCAATGTCTCTCACATTAGCGAGAACATGACAGGGCCTATCGCGCCCAACCAGTTCTTTTATTGTTGCTCCTAAAAAGTCGGAGACCGATACTGCTAACACTGT
>CAZGCW010000135.1:0-10007 GCA_964524295.1 uncultured Pseudomonadales bacterium | reverse complement strand
CCAAAACCAATGCTAATCCTCGCATCTTCTTAAACCAAAGAAAGACTATCAGGGAAATAGCCCCAGGCCATAGAAAATTTTGCTTTATGGAAATGAACTGCATGAACTTTTGGAATGTTCGAGATTGAAAATGTGTGTTGATCCAGTAGAATAACGAAATGTCCAACTCGGAAAGAATGGCTTGATCTCCTTGAAAATTTTAGTGACGATTCGTGTTGGTCTAAATCTTATTGGGTTTAAAAGAGGTAGTCAAACGATTTGTGGTTGGAAAGCCTCCCACGGTATATGGCTCGTCTATTCATGTAGAGTTCTTTATGAGTAAACTAAGTGACAGTGCTCTGATTGTTTTTGCCCGCGATCCTATGGTGGGTCAGGTCAAAACCCGTCTCAATCCGTTTCTGGATTTGCAAACAACCTGTGATTTGTATACCTGTTTCCTCTCTGACATTCTTAGTAAGGTATGCGCTGTGGAGTCCGCAGACTGCTTTGTCGGTATTTACCCGTCAAGTCTTTCAGGATATTTTGAACGCCTGGATCCTTCCCTATCTATAAATACTTTTATTCAGAAGGGGGGAGACCTTGGAGAGAGAATGCGTAACGCTTTTTCTGAAAGATTTGCCGAAGGCTATGAGCGGGTTGTCAGTATTTACTGTTCAGACTCACCGGCCACTCCCACAAGCCCTAACCCCTGTTTTCGGCCTGACTTCGTTCATTACGCCTACTCCAGGCTCATATGAACATCAGGACCCTAAAACACCGGGGTAGTATTAAGTTGGCCCTTTCGTATGCATAATTAGCCGACACAGACTAATTTCTCCCGCGACCAAGGCTAGACCATGACCGAACATAGAAACACCTTAACCCAGGAAGAAGCCTGGGTCATACTTCAAAAAGGTACGGAACGTCCTTTTTCCGGTGAATATGACAACCTGTTTGAGCAGGGCCTGTACTTATGCAGACAATGTGATACCCCCCTATATCGCTCGGAAGATAAATTTCAGGCCCATTGTGGCTGGCCAGCTTTCGACGATGAAATACCTGGCGCCATCAGGAAGGAGCGGGATAGCGATGGTTTTCGAGTTGAAATACTCTGCGCTAACTGTGATGGACATTTAGGTCATGTATTCACGGGCGAACAAATCACCGCAAAAAACACGCGTCACTGCGTCAATTCTGTATCCATGAAATTCACGCCAGGCAATGATTCAAAACCATGATCTTCATGACTGGACCAGGACATAACGTTGGCTGCGCGCGCGCACAACCGTTATCCCGAACCAGTAATAATCGTATTCCTATTTGGACCCAGATGTGAAAAAAATCAGGCCCTACTACCTATGCGTTAGTCGTTATGACCGATCACCAACTTGAAGGGGTCCATCAACTACTTAAAGTGAATCTAATGCTTCAATCTACGCTGGTACCAGGCGCTGTCAGGGCCTTCACTGTCTGCACTGAAAACCCCAAAATTCAGCCATCACTACCGATTGGAGTGGCGCCTCGATACCCACCTCAGAGAATGGAACTGGCTGCCAGGGATCTCAACACCGCGTCAGCCGGCCACCTATATTTCAATCAATCCAAGCAGATCAGCCTATGGTAAGTTCTAAAAAAAATACGATCGGGGCTGAACCCGCTGTATCACCGCCTAAAAAGCGCAATATTTTACTCATCACGACGGATCAAATGCGTTTTGATGCCCTGGGTTGCAATGGTGGCAACGTAGCCAGGACACCGACCATTGATGCACTCGCCAGCACCGGTTTAAATTACGCCAGAGCTCACAATCAAAATGTCGTCTGCATGCCCGCCCGGGCAACCATTATAACCGGCCAGCACGTTGGCTCTCATGGCGTATGGATGAATGGTGTCGCATTACCGGAAGACACTCATACGATCGCTCACCATCTGCAGGATCACGGCTATCAGACAGCCTTACTCGGTAAAGCCCACTTTGAACCCTGGCTTGGCTCGCCAGAAGACTTTTTCGAAAACAAAATGGCCTCACTTAATAACACAGGTCCCCATCGGGGGTTTGACCATATGGAACTGGCGAACCATTTTTTTGAAGGACACAGCCATTACGATCTTTGGATGAACCAATACCCGCGTGAAAAAGCACGCTTTTATCCCATGATAACCGAGCAAGGTCAGAATACCGTGGGGGCTGGCGACACCCATGCCACCCAGGTCTGGCCGATGGATGTCCCAACGGCCCTGTATCACACGCAGTGGGTTGCTGACCGTACAATCAACTGGCTTAAACGCCAGCAAACATCCGTAGCCCCTTGGTTTTGCTGGATGAGCTTTCCTGATCCTCATCATCCCTGGGATATACCTCAGTCAGAATTATCGCGGATCCCCTGGCGCGACCTCGAACTACCACCGCTTTATTGTAACCCTGAGCAAGCGAAGCAGATCCTTGGAGCGAAACCCGAGCACTGGCTAGGTTACTATCATGGTTCAATGTGGACTAATCTGGAATCTCCCCGGGAATTCATTCCCGCAAACATGAGTGCAGACCAGGTGCGTGAAATAAACGCCATGACCCACATCGAAAACGAACTCATTGATGAAGCCTGCGCGCGTGTCATTGCCCACCTTAAAGCAACCGCGAGCTATGACCATACCGATATATTCTTCACTACCGACCACGGTGAACTGCAGGGAGACTTTGGCCTAATGTTCAAAGGACCCTACCACATCGATGCGCTCATGCACGTCCCGTTGATCTGGCGACCAGCCAAAGTTGCCAACACTCGGCCAGATGAAATTCGAGACCCTGTGGGTCATCTTGACCTGGCCGCCACCTTCTGTGAAATTGCCGGAATTGATATTCCTGATTATGTCGAAGGCGAGCCGCTGCCTACCCGTCAAACGGACTCCAAAAAACAGAACCGATCCCAGGTGTTTACCCAATGGGATTCGCAACATGGCGATGTTGACCTGCACCTGCGCAGTCTTTATCACGCGGATGGCTGGCTGTACACCCAATACGAATCCAGCAGCTTGTACCAGGGGGATGAAGGTGAGCTCTATGATATGAACTCAGATCCTGAACAATTTAATAATTTATGGGCTAATCCGGCACAGGAAGAAATAAGGCAACATTTTAGAGCCCAAATCGAATCAGAACTGCCCAGCCTGACAGAGCCACTACTATCTCGTAAGGCACCTGTGTAAGGTCGTTAGCATCAAGACCATCCTGGTAGGCAGACAAACATATTCTGTCCTCGTACATTTCGAAACGCCTGCTAGGCATCCAATCAAAAGCGATAGGGGTGACCTCGTGCAAAAAGAGCGAAGGCATGACCTACCGGCTAGCAAGCTCTGACACAGCCCCTGCAGAGTGAATGTGTAATCACGGCCACGAGCCTGTTTGCCCCTGCAGATGGATCGACCTCAATGCATCTTCCTGCTCAGCCATGGAGATACCAAAAACAGACCCACTCCCATCAGAACCGCTAACCAGGCCAGGGACTCAAAAACATTCGAGTAAACAGCCAATGAGTCCAGAGGTGATACTGTAGACCCGGGCGAGTCTTCAATCGCCATTAATCCAGCGATCATTCCTCCCGCATAAGCAGCCAATGCACTGGATAGGAACCAGACCCCCATCATCATGGCTGCCACCTTCTGGACTGACAATTTAGTGACCATAGACAAACCGACCGGAGACAAGCATAGCTCACCGGTGGTATGCAACAGATACATCAAGACGAGCCAGATCACCGCCACTTGACCATCTTCACCGGCCTGGGAAATACCCAATACAAGTACCGCAAAGCCCAGGCCAACCTGGAATATAGCCAGTGCAAACTTAACAGGGGTTGATGGCTCCCTATCCTTCTGCGACAACTTCACCCAGATATACGCGAACAGCGGTGCCAGAATAATAATGAATGCCGGGTTGAGAGACTGAAACATCCCTGCGGTAAAAATACCCTTATCAATATTACGGTCGGTGAATAGGGTCAAAGACGATCCTGCCTGTTCAAACAGTGCCCAGAATAATACTGACATAATCATTAAGAACAACATGACCAGCATACGGTCACGCTCTCTCGGAGTACAACTGGATAATGAAAACCAGATAATATATGAAAACACGACGCCACTGAAAACAAGCAGCGCCAGCCCCAACTCACCGGTATACTGCAAAGCCACCCATATACCCGCAACCAGCAACAGACTGGACAAATAAATCAACTTTTCTGTAGATATACCCATCCATTTGGTTGTTAGCACCTGTGGATTCGGCGGTAGACCGAGACCCGACAGGTATTTCTGACCCCGTAGGAAGGTCAGCAGGCCCAGCAGCATACCAACACCTGCCAGCCCAAAACCATACCGCCAACCAAAATTTTCACCGAGATAGGCGCAGATAATGGTTGCAGAGAATGCTCCCAGATTAATCCCCATATAGAAAATAGTGAATCCACCATCACGCCTGGGATCATCTTGCCCATAGAGGCTACCGACAATCGTGGAAATATTGGCCTTGAGAAAACCTACGCCGACGACAATGAATGCTAAAGAAAGATAAAATATCTTTTCATAGATGCCTTCTCGAATCAGCACACCATCGCTGATCATGGCAGCGGGTCCTTCAAAGGCCATACCAAAATGGCCAAGAACTAACAGGCAAGCTCCGAATACGATGGCTTTTTTCAGACCGAGGTAACGATCTGCAATCATGCCACCCAATACCGGCATAGCATAAACTAACGCTGCATAACTGCCGTAGATCAACCCAGCTTTGCCATCGTCATATAACCAATGCTTGGTTAAGTACAAAATCAGCAGTGCGCGCATGCCATAGTAGCTGAATCGCTCCCACATCTCGGTCATAAAGAGGATGAACAAGCCGCGCGGATGACCTATCCAACGCGATTCCATTGCCATTTCAGTCATCCGTATCAGCTCCTTACCTGGCTCGCAGTCAATAGCGCCTGATTATCGGAATGCGGGAACACGCTCTCCGCATCCTCTGGTCGCATACCCCGGATTCTTTGTATAATCGTTTCCGAGGCACCTTCCGGGAAGCTAGCTATTCGCTTTGCCAGCGCTCTTAAGGTTTGCACCACCTGATCCTCATCAACCGATTGCAATGCGAGACCCAGGGAAACCAGTTCCGGGCCTAAAACCCGATCCCCAACCAGGGATAACCTGAGCAATACTTGCTCCGTATACTTTAATTTTAACCATCCTGCATTCATGGGTATATCAGCGCCTTGTTGTATTTCGCCTATCTGTAAAAACGAAGTGTCGCTGGCAATAGTCAAATCGCAGGCAAACACTAATGCTGCGCCTGCATTAATAGCGAATCTTTCAAGCGCACAGAGTAACGGCTTCCTGCACCGGTAGAGTGCCATGTGCATGGATCTAACATCGCCAACCTCTTTTCCCTGCCACTCAGGCGCGGGATCTGCCTGCAGCGCTTTTAAATCAATACCAGAACAAAGATAGCCTCCTTCACCGCGAATCAGGATAGAAGCAATCTCCTTATCGGCTTGCAGGCCATCAACGGCTTGGGTAATCTCACCCGCCATGGGTGGTATTAACGCATTACGTCGCTCCGGGCGATTAAGAACGATTTCCGCCCATCCGTCGTGTTTTTCTATATAAGTGTAGGTCCCCATAAAATATTCCAATGCTGATCACAAGCCACTGAGCATGCATGAAATGGGACCGTGTTTCCAGTTCCTGGAAGAACCCATAGAATAAATCTTCGATGTTAACTAAGACCCGGTCTGACGCGACCACCATCGCCCAGGTTATCTCCATTTAGGCGCTTGAAATAGCGACTCCTACTTTGCCAAGGCAGCTCAAAGTGCGCTAGTCTAGGTGCTGTTATTTAATCAACCTGACCTATCCAGCTACACGACCTAACCGGATGCTTGCCAGGTCATATTGACAATCGTTTGTTACTACCCGGTTCAATTGAATAGAAGAGTAAAACCATGCATCTCACCGACAAGATCTCTACCATTAGACAGTACCTGGCAGATAAGAAACTCACGGCCATCCTCATCCCCAGGGCAGATGAATATCTCGGTGAATACGTTCCCGAACATAACGAAAGACTCGCCTGGATCAGCGGCTTTACGGGATCAGCTGGAATGCTCATCATCACGATGGACAAAGCCGTTATGTTCGTTGATGGTCGATATACCATCCAGGTACAGCAACAATGTTCACCTGAACTATTTGAATATGAGCATCTCATCGACAATCCACCCTTACAATGGCTGACCGATAACCTCAATGAAGGCAATACCGTGGGTTTTGATAGCCGCCTGCACAGCTACCAGTTTTACGAACATGCGCATGAAAAACTCTCTGTAAAGCATATCGAGCTCATCGAACTTGCAGAAAACCCCATTGACTTGAATTGGGCTGATCGACCCTGCGCTGAAATCGAAATAGCGCGCCTACTAAAAGAGCAGTTCACGGGTGAAAGCAGTCTGGATAAAAGGAAGCGCATCGGTCATAAAATTCGTCAGTTGGGTGCCGATGCCGCACTCATATCGCAATTGGATTCTATCGCCTGGCTACTCAATATCAGGGGAAACGATGTTCCTCACCTACCCGTCGTTATGGGCAGGGCAATTCTGTACCAATCCGGAGAAATGGCCTTTTGTACCGATCTACAAAAAATCCCGGATGACTTCGACCATCATGTCGGTGAAGGTGTACAAACATTGGCAGAAGAAACTTTCGAGGAACTCATTCAAGATCTGGGAAGGAACCATCAGAAAATTATTATTGATGCAAATAACAGCAACACCTATGCGGTACTCAGGTGTCTTGAACAACAGTGCGAAATCATCTCGGGAACAGACCCCGTCCTGCTGCCAAAGGCACAAAAAAATGACGCTGAGCTCAACGGCATGCGCCAATGTCATATCCGTGATGGATCTGCTGTCAGCCGTTTCCTGCACTGGATCGAAACTGAAGTGAATGCATCGCGCTTTCACGATGAAGGGTTTTTATCCGATCGCCTTGAACAGTTCAGACGAGATTTACCCGAGCTCATTGACCTTTCGTTTTCAACTATTTCTGCCGCCGGCTCAAATGCAGCGATGGCACATTACAGTCATACAAATGGAACCCCCGCTGCGCTATCAGACCGCAGTTTATATCTGGTGGATTCCGGTGGTCAGTACCTGGATGGAACCACTGATATTACCCGCACGGTTGCCATCGGTGAACCGACTGTAGAACACAGGAAAATGTTCACCCGCGTACTGAAAGGCCACATTGCCCTGGCCAAGGCAGTCTTTCCAAGGGGGACCGCCGGCAATCAGTTAGATGCATTGGCACGACAGTTTCTATGGGAAGTCGGACTGGATTTCGATCATGGCACTGGCCACGGTGTCGGCTGCTTTCTCAGTGTACACGAGGGACCCCAGAGAATTGCTAAAACTGCTGGCCCATCTGCTGCCCTGCTACCGGGCATGGTGCTATCTAATGAACCCGGTTTTTACAAAGAAAACAGTTACGGCATCCGTTGTGAAAATCTAATGATCGTTAAGGAACAACTCAGTGGTATGCTCGAATTTGAGACGATCACTTTCGCCCCATTTGACCAAACGCTGATTTGCCAGACTTTAATGACGGACTCGGAAATTGCCTGGTTAAACCAATATCACCAACAGGTTTTTGAAAAGCTGGCGCCCTTACTCGAAGGCGAGGCGCTGCAATGGTTACAGCAGGCAACCCTGCCGTTTCCGGTAACGCTTCCCGGGAATTAACCGTCCTGGGGTGCTGACTGAAAATCCATAGAAAACAATACAGGGCAAATTCCTGCCCTCCGTTAAAGAAGATTAGAAGGGCTACAGAACAACCATGCCAATGAACAGAAAACAGGCTATCGAAAAACTAACAGCGCCAGGGTTGCCTTATGCGCTAGAGCAAGGCCAGATCAACAATCGTCCCTGTAAAATATTCACTCAAGCACCGGCAACGCTGCGCGACTTATTTGAAGATAACCGAAGTGACCTGACTTTCTTCGTCTATGAGGGTGAGCGCTATAGCTTTGAGGAAATTTACAGACGCTCGGCAAGCCTGGCCCAGATACTGACCACCGAATTCAATATCGCCAAGGGTGACCGGGTCTCCATATCCATGCGAAATTATCCGGAATGGATTATTTCCTTTATGGCAGTCACTTCCATTGGTGCCATTGCAGTGGCAATGAATGCCCTGTGGCAAACCGACGAGATTGAGTATGGCTTATCTCACAGCGGCTCCAAACTGCTGATTGCGGATCATGAAAGAATCATGCGGGCCCTGCCCGTTTCGGAAAAACTCGGTCTAGCGATCATATCGGTTCGATCAAACCTGAATAATAACCAAATTACTGAATTCGAAGACCTCCTTGCTAAAACAACTGGTCTGGATATGCCACAGGTGCCTCTATCACCGGATGATGATGCCACTATATTTTATACTTCCGGGTCAACTGGACACCCTAAAGGCGCTGTTTCTTGCCATCGGAATATTATCAGCGCACTCTTTTCCTGGGAGTTGGATCTCGCTGCTCGACAACTCGAAAGCGGCCTTGAAGTACCGCCAAAACAAGCCCAGCAGCCGGCAACCCTGCTTGCTGTACCCCTGTTTCATGCAACCGGTTCCCACGCTGTATATCTGCAGTCTTACCGAGCTCAACGTAAAATTGTATCCATGTACAAATGGGACCCCAGCGAAGCGGCAGCATTGATTGAAGAAGAGCAAATCTCTTCATTTATCGCTCCAGCAGCGATGACCGGCGACCTCTTGGAGCAGGCCAGGTCAAGCCAGCGAGACCTGAGTTCACTCCTTTCTGTCGGCGGTGGTGGTGCCCCCAGAGCACCAGAACAGGTTAAAAACATTCCCGGGACATTTGCCCAAGCACTCCCTAGCACGGGCTGGGGTATGACTGAAACCAATGCGATTGGCACCGGCATTGGCGGCGAAGATTATTTACAAAGACCCACAAGTTCAGGCCGCTGCTCAGCCGTACTTGATCTACGGGTAGTAGATGAGCAAGGCAAACCACTGCCGCCAAATACAGCGGGGGAATTATGGGTTCGTGGCTCGTCGGTGATCCGAGGGTACTGGCAGCGACCTGAAGCCAATGCTGAATCATTTCACCAGGACTGGCTGAAAACCGGTGACGTGGCCCTGCTCGATGACGAGGGGTTCCTATTTATCGTTGACCGAATAAAGGACCTGGTGATTCGTGGTGGCGAGAACATTGGTTGTGCAGAAGTAGAAGCCGCCCTACTCAGCCATGAAGCTATTGTTGAAGCCAGTGTTTACGCCGTACCCGATGACCGACTGGGAGAAGAGGTTGGAGCTACTCTATACTGCCGTTCAGCCATCGACGAGACCACCGTGCGTGAATTTATGTCGACGCAAGTGGCCCGTTTTAAAATTCCACGTTATATCTCATTTTCAAACAAGCCTTTGCCCAGAATAGCCTCAGGCAAAATAAACAAGCGCGAACTCAGGACAGCCGTCGTCGAAACCCTCGGCACAGCCTGAATTTGTGCTGGGAAATCATAACCGATACTTAAACTCAAGGAATCTCTATTTACCTAGATGGAATAGCAATATAACACCGGCAATTTTTGATACTATATCCCATACTATTTAGCTCGATAACCAGAATATGAAGCCCTATTCCATCTCCGAACTTTTACAATCCGACTCGCTCACGGGTCAGGCTGTTTCAATCGAAGGCTGGGTTAGAACCAAGCGCGATTCAAAAGCAGGATTTTCATTTATTGCTGTACACGATGGCTCCGTTTTTGATCCCATCCAGGTCATTGCCCCTGACACCTTGCCTAATTATCGATCCGAAATTCTCGATATCAGTACAGGTTGTTCAGTCCGTGTCCAGGGAACGCTGGTTGCGTCCCAGGGCAAAGGTCAGAGCGTCGAAATTCAGGCCGAACAGATCGCTGTAATAGGCACTGTTGAAGACCCTGAAAGCTACCCCATCGCAAAGAAAAGACATT
>CAZGCW010000134.1:0-10284 GCA_964524295.1 uncultured Pseudomonadales bacterium | reverse complement strand
TACTATTTATGGTATTTTACTCGATAGTCTACTCGATATTTTCTAGCTATTACTTGATATGACATAAGCACTTCCGAAGAAAACTCATTGTAGCCTATCCATCCGGAAAGGGGCGAGCCTGAGTTAAAAAACCGACATTTCCACCATCACTAGGCCGTCAACAAACCAATGATCGGGACTTTACGTGGATTGAGGAGGCAGGTACATTGACCGCACCAACATTAAAGGGATAGGTCATGCTTGCTATTGGTCATCGGGGCGCCTGTGGTTACAGGCCAGAGAACACCCTGGCTTCTTTTCGTTATGCTGCTCTGCTTGGCTGCCCCTGGATAGAACTCGACGTCTATTTCGTACAGGGTCAACTTATCGTGATCCATGATGACGACTTGGCCAGAACTACGGATGGGACCGGCCTGGTGATGGATTCCAGCTTTGACTACCTTCGCTCACTTGATGCCGGTCAGGGTGAACAGATCCCGACCTTGCAGGAAGTGCTTGATCTAGTCGATACCGGGATGAATATCAACGTTGAATTAAAAGGGCCTGGCACAGCCGAGCCTGTATCTGAACTGCTCTCTAATGCCTGTCAGCGGGAGTGGCACCCGGACCAGTTCCTGATTTCTTCGTTTAAACATGATGAACTTGCCCGGGCAAACTCAGAGTTCCGCCGCGGCGCACTGTTCGGCCAACCTGCAGCCGACATAATCAGTCGCTCTATGCAGTTAGGGGCCTATTCTTTAAATGTCTCACTGCGTATGGTAGACCCGGAGTTAGTTAGCCTAGCTCATCAGGCGGGACTCCAGATTTATGTCTATACCGTTAATGAACCTCAAGATATAGAGCAACTCAGAAGCTGGGGAGTCGACGGTGTATTCAGCGATTTCCCCGATCGTGTTATGGATAACCAAAAAAAATGAAATCTGTGCGTTTAGTATCCGCCAAGATAGAACAATCGGATCTAATCAAGTTGATGATGCAGCGCTATCTAGGTGAATTCGCGAAATTTACTGAGGTTGAAGTCGATAAAGACGGTCAGTTCGCCTATCGCTATCTCGATCACTATTGGCAGTCCAGCGACCGTCACCCTTATCTCGTTTTTACCTTGGAACATCTCGCTGGCTTTTGCCTGGTTCGTGATGACCAGGATCCGGTCCAGGGTTTAAAGTATAAGGAACTTGCTGAGTTGTTTATCGAAAAACCCTACCGCCGGCAGGGTATGGGTGAGGTCGTACTTAACCAACTGCTTAACCTCCATCCCGGTGTCTGGCGTATCTCTGTTTTAAAAGCCAATCAAGTCGGCTGTGCTTTCTGGGAAAGCGTATTAAAATCAGTGGCAGGAATCACCAAAGAACATCCATCCGGTACCGACCCAAGAAACCATAAAACCAGGCCAGAGCATGTCTACTGGCTCAAGTCCGATTGAGAGCCTCGTCGAATTTCATGTCACAGTACAAAGCCGGTATCTGAAAGATTGCCAGCTAATTAGCAGCTGGGGCCCGCATGGCTAAGCTCAAGCGGCGCAGGCTCGTCCCTAAATCGCTTACAGTTTGTTCAGTTCCTGTTTTAACTCCAATTCAGGATCAGTCACAATTTTTTCAAGGGTTTCCAGTCGGGCCTCTATCTGGACCAACTCACTTCTCAACTCATTCGCGATTTCAATAAATTCCTGTAGCTGCCCTTCCAGTTCCTTTGTTCCTCTGCCCTTGGACGCTCTAATAATCTTGACTACCCCATCCATCAAAATTGCGGTAACCCCACAAATACCGAGGAAAGCCCATAAACTCCAACTCATGACAAACTCCTGATTAAAATCTAACTAAAGACAATCTGATTAAAGATAATGTGTAAACTGGATCTAATCTAAATATTAGATCAACTACTTATTCCTTTGTATCCATTTCCTGAAAGGCTCGATTGAGTTCAAAACGCGGTGATGTAATGAAGGCTTCCAACGTCTGCAGTTTTTCTTCATTCGCAGCGAACAACTGTTTGACCCGGCGCAATGTATGGGCATGATTTAATGGTTGTTTTGCTTCAGCGGCGCCTTTCTCTTGCTTAGATGCTCCGGTTACAGCGACAGAAGGGTCCGGATAAGAATCGGTTACCTGCTTATAAAACGGCTTATCATCCAATATAAAATACAGGATCCAATAGGATGTAAACACTACCGTTGGGATCACGAACAGTCCGATCAACGCCATGAATCTGACTTTCCAGACCTCTTTATCCAGATAGCCGGCGATGCCCGCACAGACCCCGGCTATCTTCTTTTGCGATCTATCACGATACAGATGGCCCCTTCGCCGGCGAAAATGACGGGGATATCCTCTTGAACCCCGTTTACGCGAATGGTACCTCCCTCGATCTCTAACGTCTTCTCCCGTCTCTGCCTCAATTGCTCCTTCGTCCTGTCTGGATCTAGAGCGGCCGGCTTCGCCGCTATACTCATAATGATCCCTTGATGCTGAAGCGTCATGCTCCCGCCAACTGGATGCCCGCCTGCTTCGCCTCCCATAGGCTCGCTTGCCTTTCTCCCGATCGAGCCAGTCCTGCATGCCCATGATAAAACCACCCAAAAAGTCATCTAATCGATCTTCCAAATTGGAAGTCTCGGTTTTCGGTCGATCTCCGAGATCACGATCGCCGCGACTATTTCGATTCGCCCGCCGTCTGTGCTTTTCTGATGATGTTCTAATAACCATAACCGTACCGACTCAAACTGTTCTTCTTAATTATTCTCTGCTCTGGACTACTATATTCTGCGAGGACGCATTAACTCACCTAGCGCAGTTTTCACTATCAATGAGTCAAGCCCATGCCATAGCCAGCGTTATCTCCGACGCCAATGGGGATGCTCTGCATCCAGGATTGATTCCAGAGACTGGATGCGTTGTGCCATTTTATTAGCCGTCTCCATCATCTCTTCCAAGTCAGCCTGTTCATCGATACTCAGACCATGCACCTGTTTTGTTTTATATCGATAATGCATCCAGACCCACATGGGGACGACCACGGTCATAAATACGATCGTTATAATAAATGTGGCTTCAATAATATCCATGCTTTCCTCAGTTCTGACTCGGCTCGACGGGTCTGGCTAACTAGGTCCTATTCCTTGCCCTGCGATTCATCTACGTGATTCATCTTGGCCTTTAATGCGGCAAGATCGGCATTGACCTGTTCATCACGTTCCAACTCCGCAATTTCATCAGACAAACTCTTCTGCCCAAGGTCAAACGCTTCCACTTCGCCTTCCAAGTCATCAATTCGTCTCTCAAATCGATCAAACTTCGTTAATGCCTCATCTATATTAACGGTATGTAGCTGCCGTTTCACGCCCATCCTGGATTTCGCCGTATCACCTCTCAAGATTAACGCTTTCTGCCGCTGCTTTGCATCCTTGAGTTTTTGTTGTAACTGGCTGACATCACCGCTGAGTTTTTCAAGACTATCGCTGACCTGCTGCAATTCGCCCTGCAAAGTAATTGACGCTTCCTCACAATTACGTTTTTCTTTCAACGCGGCTCTTGCCAGATCTTCACGTTCCTTTGAAATAGCAACCTCAGCTTTTCTTTCCCACTCAACGATTTCGCCACCCCACCTTGCTGATTTTCGCTCCAACTCCTTTTTGTCAGCGATCATCTTTGCCGATTGAGTCCTGACTTCTACCAAAGTCTCTTCCATTTCCTGGATGATTAACTTCACCATCTTTTCCGGGTCTTCTGCTTTATCCAATATAGAATTTATATTGGCATTAATAATATCTGTGAACCTTGAAAATATACCCATTGTGTCTCTCCTGTTACTGACGCTTCAAAAGCCTGTATCAATCGCGGAAGTTTTGATGCTGTTTTTATAGTATTCATTCCGCACTATATTCCGCACTCGTATTTTAGTCTTGACGACTCTGCCGCCCCTATCGGAGAACCACCCCAGCAAAACGCCAACTTCACTGACTACTGTTACACAAAGCATGCCAGCTTTTGTATTTTAGCTAACCCCTTGATTTATATTCATATTTTTCGTTATCAAGCTATATTTTTAGAACTTCGAAAAAAATTTACTAATTAATTGGCGAATTTCACTAACAAATAAGCCAAAATAACCAACATCAGTTTGATTGAGACAAGCCATGCAGCAAGAAGCTAATTTAAACGATCGTCTGCTGGGCGAATCACCCGAATTCCTGGAAACACTCGATTGGGTCTCAAAAATAGCCCCCTTGGACAAACCAGTACTGGTGGTAGGTGAGAGAGGAACCGGTAAGGAATTGATCGCCGCCCGGATCCACTATCTGTCCCAGCGCTGGGATCAGGAATTCATCAAGCTTAACTGCGCCGCCATCAACGATACACTCCTCGAAACAGAATTATTCGGCCATGAAGCTGGGGCATTTACCGGTGCCCAGAAACGTCACAGCGGCCGCTTTGAACGGGCTCATGGCGGGACGCTATTTCTCGATGAACTCGCGACGACTTCCTCCATGGTGCAGGAAAAACTGCTCAGGGTAATTGAATACGGGGAATACGAAAGAGTCGGTGGCAATAAAATGATGACAGCCGACGTCCGACTGATTGCGGCCACCAACCTTGACCTCCCCGGCCTGGCCTCAGCAGGCAAATTCAGGGACGACCTACTCGATCGCCTCGCCTTTGATGTCATTACCCTGCCACCCCTGCGCGCCAGGCAAGAGGACATTCTGCTACTGGCGGAACACTTCGGCGTACGTATGGCAACCGAACTGGAACTGGACTATTTCCCTGGCTTTACTAACACGGCAGTGGATACGCTACTCAGCCATGCCTGGCCAGGTAATGTCCGGGAGCTTAAAAATGCGATTGAAAGAAGCCTGTATCGACATGAACAGCCTGACCGTCCAATCGATGAAATTATCCTCGATCCGTTTGGTTCGCCCTACCGGCCTAAGAACCCGGCTAAACCAGATGCGGCCCCGGCTACCCCAATTGACGTAGAACAAGCAAGCCCTGTTATGGATCCAACCGAGCCGCGGTTCCCAGTTGATTTTCGTCAACTGGTACAGGACTTCGAAATCAAGCAGATTAAGGCGGCCTTAAAACAGGGGCAATACAACCAAAAAAAGGCAGCCGATGCCCTTGGAGTCACCTACCACCAATTGCGAGGCTATCTGAAGAAGTACCAGCTGTTATAACCCGCTCGGGAATCTATTCACCGATAAACTGCGGCGCTCGTTTTGCAATGATCGCATCAACCGCTTCGGCATGGTCCCGGGTCTTATGAGCAACCGCCTGCAGAGAGGCTGAGGACTCTAGCAGACTTGCCAGACTGGCATGATCGCTCTCTTTCAGGAGCCTTTTGGTCATGCGCAATGCATGAGGCGGATTGGCGGCAACGCGCTGCGCCAGTTTCATGGCGGCTGCGAGCAGTTCATCGGCGGCAACCACTTCAGAGACCATACCCCATGATAGCGCCGTCTCTGCGCTGACGGGTTCACCGGTATAAGACATCTCGTTCGCTCGCGCCTGGCCAATAACCCTTGGCAGAAACCAGGCCCCACCATCACCTGGAATCAGCCCTACCTTGACAAAACTTTCCGCAAAAAATGCTTTCTCGGATGCGATGCGCAGGTCGCACATCATGGCAAGATCACAGCCTGCGCCAATGGCAGCGCCATTAACAGCAGCAATAATGGGTACTTCAAGCCTATCCAGAGCCAGAGGAATACGCTGAATCCCGCGCCGGTAACCATCTCTGATTTCAGTGGCACTGCCAGCGAACATGCCGGTTTTATCTTGCATATCCTTAACATTACCGCCACTACTGAATGCCGAACCCGCACCGGTTAATACTACCACTCGCACACTCTGGTCCGCGTTAATATTGGCGCAAATATCAACAATAGCATCGACCATGATATCTTCGGATATGGCATTCCGGGTCTCATGTTTATTCAGGGTTATGATGGCCACATGGCCCTGTTTTTCATACAGTACAGGATCGGACATATTAATCTCGCTAGGGAATTTTTCGGCACACTATCACTTTCCAAACAATGTTACCATCTACTCATGCCAGCTTTACTCCCCATCATCAGTCTCGTATTAATCCTAGCATCCTCGGTGAGCAAGGCGGACGACAATCAGACCTTGCTGTTTGCAAAGATCGCAGAACGGCTTAGCTTAATGAAGGCAGTAGCCGCGGACAAATGGCTGACAAGCAAAGCTATTGAAGACAAAAATCGAGAGGCAATCGTATTACAACAAAGTCGCTATACCGGCCTGGAAATGGGTATCACAGTTGCCAGCAATGAAGGGTTTTACCGCGCTCAAATCAGCGCTGCCAAATCAATTCAGCGCTATTGGTTTAGATACTGGCGCGATCATTCCGGACCCCGATCAGCCGATAACCTGGTCAATGTCATCAGGCCCCGGCTGACCTCGCTAGGCGAGGACATCATCTCGCTTTTGAGAACCCCCGTGACTCAGCAGCACCGCGCCCTGTTTTTAGAGCAAACGCAGATCGAAGGCCTGACTAGACCGTCCCAGGAAGCCATATTTGAACAATTGTTGGCGCTGGAGTACTACCCTGACCGACTGACTCAGGTCCTCGATTCTGGAATACTACGGGTTGGAACCACCGGCGATTATGCCCCTTTTTCAGAGTCCCATTTAGTCGACCACTACACCGGAATCGACATCGATCTCGCACATAACCTTGCTGATTCCCTGGGCGTGAAGGTTAACCTGGTCGCCACCAGTTGGCCGAGCCTGATCACTGACCTATCGAACAATCATTTCGATATCGCCATGAGCGGTATTTCCCGGACGCTGCAAAGGCAGCAACATGGCTTCTTCAGCAAGGCCTACCACACAGGTGGAAAAACCCCCATCATCCGCTGCACGGATCGCAGGCGACTGCAGTCCCTGAGTGATATCGACCAAACTGGTAACCGAATTATCGTCAACCCCGGCGGTACCAATGAACTGTATCTGGATGCCAATATAAAACAGGCGGAAAAGATTCTGTTTGCCGACAACAGAGTCATATTTAACGAAATAATAAATGGTCGTGCCGATGTGATGATTACCGATGCCATCGAGGTCACCTTACAATCAAACAAACACCCGGAACTTTGCCCCGCCATGCCGGGCGAAACCTTGACTTACCAGGAAAAAGCAATCCTTATGCACCAGGATACGATCCTGCTGAATTATATCGATCTCTGGCTGGACCTCCGCCAGTCTGATGGCACGCTGCAGGATATCTTTGATCAGCACCTGAATCGAAACGATCCCAACTGACTGGGGCTGCAGGATTACCAGCGGTTTTCAGATCTCATATTCGGGTACCGGTAAATCCTGCAGGAATGCTGAAATCATGGCATTAACTGAATCCGGGGCATCCTGTTGCACCCAGTGAGAAATCCCTGGCAGGTACCGCATAGTCAGGTTTGAGACCTGGGCATCAGTTCCGTAAGTGGTCTCAACCGTCAAGGCCATATCAGCCTCACCCCAAACCATCAGAGTTGGCAAGCTGATGACAGGATAGCCCAGGCGCCGCTGCCGTGCCGCCCCACCGCCACGAACCAGCGCGCGATAGTAATTCAGCATCGCTGTTAAATTCTTCGGCCGAGATGCATTTTCATTGTAAAGATCAATAACATCAGCAGAAAAATTCTCCGGATGGGTCGCCGAATTTGAAATCATCTGCCCCATACCGTCTTTATTCTGCGTCATCAACCATTCTGGGAACCATGGCAACTGGAAAAAGAATATATACCAGGATTTTTTAAGCTGCTCCAAACCATTAGAGAGGGCTGCTGATGCCGGTACCGGGTGAGGCACATTACAAATAATCAGTTTTTTCAACCGATCAGGCTCTCTCATGGCAAAATGCCAGGCAATGACCGCACCCCAATCATGAGCGATCAAAACCACATCGTTACAACCTGATACCTCGATTAAGGATGAGACATCCTGCATCAGGACTTCCAGCGAGTAAGCCTCAAGTTCACGGGGCGCGTCGCTATTGCCATAACCCCGCAGGTTGGGCGCCCACACCGTGTACCCAAGCTCGGCCAGCATCGGCATCTGAAAACGCCAGGAAACACTATGTTCTGGGAAACCATGCAGACATAGCGCCAGACAGTCACCTTCACCGCAGGTATCGACCTCAAAATTGATCCCATTTGCCTGAATGATAATGGTTTCAATACGGCTATCGAGTAAATCTCCTGATCTCAATGGAACTCCTTGAGCAAACTGTGGGTTAAGCATACACTTTTATGCTGGATAGCTATGAATAATTGTCAGGCCTAACAAAAACCATGGAAATCGAACGCATCGGCAGCATCAAAAATGCGCTTGGGGAAGGACCGCTATGGGACCATCAACAGCAGCGATTATTCTGGGTCGATTCGCTTAAGGGCCATATCTTTTGCCTTGACCAAACTGAGGAATTAACCCGCTGGCAGTTACCCCATATGATCGGCAGCCTGGCAGTCGTGACAGAACACACACTTGTAGTCGCATTACAAAATGGACTGCACTTTTTTAATCTCCAGTCCAATGAACTCACCTTAATTAGCGATCCAGAGTCAGAACAACCCGCGACGCGTTTTAACGATGGCAAGACCGACCGCTTTGGCAATTTTGTTGCTGGCACCATGGGCATCACGATCCGTGACAGAGCGCTCGGGGGACTTTATCGGCTTCGCTCGGACCTTAGCCTGGATCTTCTTGAACCGGACGTTATTGTTGCCAATGGCCCTTGCTTTAGCCCTGACGGCCACACCCTGTACTTTAATGACGGTCGTCGACGCATTCTGGCCTATGATTACACACCCACAGGCCCCCTGAAAAAAAAGAGGCAGATCTTTGATGGCAACCACCATCAGACTTCTTCTGATGGCGCCACGGTCGATACCGAGGGGAATATCTGGACCGCATTGACGGGATCAGGCGAAATCGGCTGTCTGTCCTCACAAGGCAAATTAAAGAACCGGATCAAAATGCCGATACCTTTACCTAGCTCCGTTATGTTTGGCGGCCCGAACCTAGATGAGTTATACATAACCTCAATCAGTGATTCAGGCAACCGGCGTAACGAAGAATATGACTCGGGGGGGCTTTTTCGGATTCGAGGGATCAATGCCGTCGGCCTGGCAGAGACCCCATTTAGTCCATATTGAGAAGCCTGTTTTAGAAGGATAAGATCGTTTAACCGGCGATAACATCGGTGACAGCTAGCTTGTTTGCACTTTAAAGGCAAAGGGTCCTGTGTAGAGGCGGTTAGCGTGGTTGGAGTAGGCAAGGAAGTGAACGAGAATACACAAGAAATCATTGAAAACCCCAGAAAAGCCCAGTTGCTGACTCGGTTGCTTCAGTCACGCAGCCTATTAACGCTGGAAATAGCCGGTCTGGAAGGCAAATTCTCCAGTGCTTTCGTTTCATTTGACACTAAAAACGAAACAATAGATCTTGACCAGCCCTTTCCTAGTGGGGCTTCTGCCTACCTCCCAAACACGAAAACTGCAGTCAAACCAGGTACCGTTTTAGCTGTCACCGGTAGTATTAAAGGAACACCGCTCAAGTTTGAAACCACCCTCAAGGAAATCAGACTGACCCCCACCACGCCTATCTATGCCTGTTCTCTACCTGAGACAATTTTATACCAGCAGCAGCGCGATCAATTCAGGCTCGAACTGGGTGCTGCCACTCGCTCGAGGGCATCAGTGTTGTTAGAAGGCAAACTACACAGCGGCAGAATCGTTGATTTATCCGGTGATGGCACCTGCTTCCGGCTCAGACAAGGCGTTGCCATAGAAGCTGGCGATGTCTTAACCTCGGTTAAACTGCAACTCGACGACTCATTCATCATTAAACCAACGTTACGGGTCCTGAGCGTCTATAGCGTAGTCCAGGCACCCGGTATGATCCAGATCGGCACTCAGTTTGACAAGATCAGCCAGAACGAGCGGGCAACATTAAGAGTCTTTATAAGGGAACTAGAAAGAAGAAAGCTAAGAAACAGCCGTTAGTCTTGGTCATCATTAACGCCTCTATCACTGCTTGGTTAACAGGCTCAACTGATTTCTATAGGCAAATACAATCCTGTAACAATTTAAATTGAATAATCATTCCATCTCGGCTAATGTCTGCTCCCCTAAGCGGCCCAAGCAAAGCTGGTTATTCACGGAGAGGTGTCCGAGCGGTCGAAGGAGCACGCCTGGAAAGCGTGTATGGGTTTATAGCTCATCGAGGGTTCGAATCCCTCTCTCTCCGCCAGTTAAATATAAAAATACTT
>CAZGCW010000133.1:0-10352 GCA_964524295.1 uncultured Pseudomonadales bacterium | reverse complement strand
AAAGCTATACGAATGTGATTCGGTGGGCTACGGAAATTGAGCAGCGTCCTGCAGTAGGTCGCGGGCGCCGTGTTAACCGGCCCTGGGGACCAGAAGAGGAACGGGTGGTAGAACGGCATAGTGCGGCAGATTTCGATTGATTGGCACCATTGAAGTACGGGTTCGAGTTTAGCGAGACTGAAACCGCCCTTGTCTTCGATGTGTCAACGGAGATGCCGGGTTGTTGTAAGGTAACGGTTTCAGTGGATTTGATTGTACCGCGACCAGCTAAATTGGCTCAGCAAGGAACACTGGAATTTTCCGCGTCGTTTTGGCCTGGTAATCGTTGTACGGCGGATAAGCGGCAGCACTGGCTTCCCATAGGAGAGCTCTTTCTTCATCGTCAGTGATTTCTCTTACTCGCATATTATAGACAACCGTTGCATCTCGAATTTCGACGGTGGGATCAGCGCGCAGATTATAAACCCAGACCGGATTCTTGGGCTGTCCGCCCATCGACCCGACCAACACATAGCTATCATCTACCTTGACTCGCATGAGCGGGATTTTCCTGATCCCGCCGGTCTTGTTTCCCTTATGGGTGACAAGAATACACGGCATGCCGGAGTCCAGCAGGGTCGCACCCTTTGTCCCTTCGCTGCTTTCATACAGTTCAACTTGCTTGCGTACCGAATCAATTGTGGGTGGTATATAAGTGGTCATGAAGGTCATCCTTGTATGATGGTTATTGCGCTTGTTAGGGCAGTCGGTCTGTTTTGGGTTCGACTGGGAAATTAGCCGGTGGCCCCGATAAGTTTTCGTCTGACATAGAATAAACCGATTGGTTCTGCTTTCCTATCGAAAATTAGCTCAGGTAGAGTCTATAACTGCGTCCCAACTAAATAACTTTTATAAATTCTTGAGTTGTGGTCAACTATTGAGATGGGATTTAAAATATATAAAAACTTCTTTTCCACTCGTGATGAAGTGCTCGATGACTTGAAGAAAACTGGCCATTGGCCGAGTACCTATGTTTCCAAGGAATCACCCGAGTTACCCTTACATTGGCATGACCTCGATGTCACTGGTTATGTTATGACCGGGGGCACCTATCTGTTAGATGAGGAGGGTGCTCGGCACGAATTAAACCCGGGCGATAAACTGGAAATTCCGCGTGGAAGCCTGCATGCGGAAGGCGCCGTGACGGTCACCACGACTTATATTGTCGGCACAGAAACGCCGGGCCAACTGCTCGAACAGCTACAGATGCGAGTTGGGGAGGACACCGGTCGATCGAGCTAACAGCTTGTGTCGGTTCCTGGGAAGGGTCATCACTGTGATGAAAGGTTTAATTCGGTTCAAAGAAGCAGCGTCTGCTTACTCGGCTGAATTTTGGGAGGAAAACGGATGAGAGAAGCCAGCAAGATGGATGCCTATGAGATTTCAGTAGAAGATATCGATGTGTCTGATCCCCTATTGTTTAAGAATGATTCATGCTGGCCTTATTTCCAGAGGCTTAGGGATGAGGCACCTGTTCATTACTGTGCAGACAGCAATTTTGGGCCTTATTGGTCGATAACCCGCTTTCATGACATTATGGCGGTGGATAAGAACCATCATGATTTTTCGTCAATGGGTGGCGTCAGTATCGGTAACCGGAGTCCGGATTTTGAAGCGCCTAATTTTATTTCCATGGACCCGCCTGTGCATGCGAGTCAACGTAAGGCCGTCACTGGTGTCGTTGCGCCAATGAATCTGGCTAAATTAGAAGCGGTTATTCGTGAGCGAGTGATACAGATCGTCGATCATCTTCCCGAGAATGAGGAATTTAACTGGGTGGAAAAAGTGTCCATCGAACTGACCACTCAAATGCTGGCAACCATCTTTGATTTTCCCTTCGCTGAACGCCGCAAACTGACTGATTGGTCTGATTTAGCGACTTCGTCAAGTGCATTGGGCGGGGTTCTCCCGGATGAGGTGAGACGTGAAGGACTCATGGAGTGTCTGGAATACTTTACTGAGCTCAGGAAGGAACGGTTGAACTGGGATCCCCGGGAACACAATGACCTGATTACGCTGATGGCACATAGCCCAGCAACCAACCAACTGGACCCGATGGAATATTTGGGCAATCTGTTGCTGCTGATCATTGGTGGTAATGATACGACTCGAAACTCCATATCCGGTGGGGTATACGCCCTGAATTTGTATCCTGCTGAATATCAAAAGCTGCGCCAGAATCCGGAATTAGTACCAACTATGGTGCCTGAAATTATTCGATGGCAAACACCCTTGACGCATATGCGGCGAATTGCGAAACGCGATGTTGAGATGCACGGTAAAACCATCAGACGGGGAGATAAGGTGGTCATGTGGTACTTATCCGGTAATCGCGATGAGTCGGTGATTGAGGATGCCCAGCAGTTCGTTATTGACAGGCCAAACCCACGCCACCATCTATCCTTTGGGTACGGTATTCATCGATGCATGGGCAATCGCTTGGCTGAAATGCAGCTAAGGGTACTTTGGGAAGAGCTGCTTAAGCGGTTTAAAACGATAGAATTAGTCGGTGATCCAGAACGGGTCGCTTCGAATTTTATCAGGGGTTATTCGCGACTTCCGGTAACAGTGCAGCGATTGTAGATCGCTGCGGCTATGACTGCATCAAGGTGAACGTAAATTCAAACTGATGTTAGACAGACTAAAGATCTTACTGGCCTATAAGGGGACACTTTAGATCCTCGTTAATCCCTTGTGCTATGCGTTTTTTACGTTGCGGAGTCGTCTGCGCTCGGCTTCCTTTATGTAGTCTCTAAGTTTGACGGTCTGCTCGGTTGAAATGCCTTTGAATCTGGCCCCAATTTGTTTGGTGTTCGGCGAATGTACGATGGCATGTGTGTTCAGAACTTCTATTGATTGTTGTAACTTAGTGATGGTATCGAGATTGAGTTTAACGCCTTCAATCACATCGCCTTTTTTCACCGGCGCGCTTGCAGGCAGCCTGAAGCAAAGTCCACCTTCAGATATGTCGATCATAGCGCCTCGAAATCTTTTGTTGTCGATAGAAATGACGACTTCAGCCCGACTGGCGACCCCAAGTCCCAGCCTGAACTGGTGACGTTGCTGTACATAAACCAGCACTTCTGGGAAAGAACATACGTATAAGGGCCTGTTGTCTTTGCGGACAATTTCGAGTACTTCGGTATCAAAGTTCAGTGGTGTACCACTGATACTGCCAGTGACTTTGAGGATATCTCCTGGTTGAATTGGGTTCCTGTATTCAGATATGACTTCATCGAGTTCCAGGGTGTTTTTTTCTGCATCAACGGAAAGACAGATACTGGAGAATTTGCCAGAAGCTCGGGGCAGGGTTAAGGAAACGGAGCTTCTTGATTGCACGAGACGATTGAGTAACTGTTGCTGTCGGTGTTTTTTTCGAATTTCCTGCTGTTCACGGCCAATGGTTTCCAATTGGTTTTTCAGGGGTTTGTTCTTGGTGATGAGGTCTTCAAATAGCTCGCCTGATACCTTAAGTAGCCGGGTTGGTTCAAGGGTTTGTACACTGGCAGTTCGGCGTCCTTTATTCATAGCCAGGAAACCCTGCTCTCCGAAATAGTCACCCTCGGAGAGACGTTTGATTTCGAGCCCCTCCTGTTGACCTTTTTCGACAAAGACCTGAACTAGCCCTAGGACAATAAAGTACATGTCGTCGGCTTTGTCGCCTTCAGAAAAAATCAGGGTATCGGTCGGATAATCGACATAGTCAGAGGCAAGCGCAAGATTCCGTGCTTCCTCTGGCTTTAACGATCTGACGAAATCAGATTCTGAAAGGACCTCGTCAAAGAAGTCAATTGGACTGAGTCTGGCTTTTTCCATGTCTAGTGCTTAAGGACCGTCATGGGCGATAGATGGCCTAAAATTTTACCTGAGTGAATCCCCGCAGCGCAAGGCCAAACCGATGCAACAAAAGTCATCTTGAGATAAATAAAAAGTCGCAATCGAGTGGTGAGCGTAATGGATGGAATAAGCGATCAACTAGACTCGCGTTACCTGAATACTAACCGTGACGCGATGTGTTGGTCACGGTTAGTGGTCGTTTCACTATGCCCCAAAAAATAATTTTCGGGCTGCAAAAATATAGTCGGCTTCGATAGCCATTAAGCCAATTAGCACCAATAAGACGAGGGGTGGCGCCAGAATAGCGTAGGCTAAGGCCAGGCGCTCCCAGGTCATATGCATAAAGATAGCAATGATGAATCCAGCTTTCAGGAACATGAATAGGAGGACCAACGACCAACGTAAATATCCTTCAAAACCATAATATTCAACCATGTAGGAGAGGGTGCTTAGAACAAATAATAGCAACCAGATCTTCAAATAAATGCTGATTGGGTGTAATTCTGTATTTTCTGACATGGTCAAATCCTTACCAAAGATAAAAGAAGGCAAAAATGAAGACCCAGACCAGGTCAACAAAGTGCCAATACAAGCCTGCGATTTCCACGGCTTCGTAGTTATCTATTTTATCGTAGTCTCCGCGCCATACTTTATAGGCGACGATACTTAGATAGAGAACGCCAATGGAGACGTGTAGGCCGTGAAAGCCTGTGATCATAAAGAAAGCGGACCCAAACTGGGCAGCACCGAATGGGTTGCCCCAGGGGCGAACACCATCTTCTATTAATTTAGACCACTCAAAAGCCTGCATGCCAACAAAGGAGAGACCGAACAGGGCAGTGGCGACCATTAGAGCTGCGGTTACTTTTCTGTTTTTGCGATAGCCAAAATTGACCGCCATGGCCATTGTGCCGCTACTACTGATCAATATGAACGTCATAATGGCGATAAGTACCAGCGGTATGCTGGCACCAAATAAGGTTAATGCAAAGATGTGTTCAAGTTCGGGCCAGGCTATAGTGGTGTTCATACGCACGTGCATGTAACCGGTCAGGAAACAACTGAAAATAAAGGTATCACTTAACAGGAAAATCCACATCATGGCTTTGCCCCAAGGGACGTGGAAAGTCTGCTTATCAGCAGCCCAATCCTCAGCGATGCTAGCAAAGCCTTCGGTTAATGTGTTTTCATTTGATAGTGCTTGTTCAGCCATAACAATAGTCCGCGGTTAGGTCGATAAAAATAGTGCAAACAAACCCAGCCAGACCACCAGTAGGTAATGCCAGTAATTTCGGCATAGTTCTACGCTGAGTATTGTTTGTTGGGAATTCTGGCCCGCCAGAACTCTAAGGGTGGTTTTCAGCCATACCCACATTCCACCGATGAGGTGGACTGCGTGTAATCCTGTTATTAGATAGAAAAAAGCGGCAGCGGGATTTGTTTGCAGGTACTGGCCCTGTGCAACGAGTTCCTGCCAAGCGAGCAATTGACCGATTAAGAACAGGCTGGTAAATAACCCTGTGGCAAATAAACCATTTCTGACCCGGGTGATTGAGTCGTTTCTAGCGACTCGTGCTGTCCAGTGAATGGCGATACTACCAAAGAGCAGGACAGCAGTATTACCCCAGAGTAAATGGGGTTCTTCAACTGGCAACCAGTCGTTCAGGCTCATTCTCATGAAGTAAGCACTGATGAACAGTGAGAAAATGCTGCTGACCACTGCCAGAAAGACGATTAGGCCGCTTTTTGCAGATTTATGGACAGTTCCAGATTCCCGCACATCAACTTCCGCACCTTCAGTCAGCCATGGTTCTTCCATGATCTTCTGATTCCATAACCACCAGTAGCTGATGGCCACTGCAGCAGTCATAAAAATGAGGACTGCTATCATGTGTTTGTCTCGGGTGCAGTGTCACTGGGCGCGGTATTTTGACTGATAAAGTCTTTATCCGCACCGGGGACGCTGTAATCATAGGCCCATCGATAGACGGTAGGTAACTCTGGCCCCCAATTTCCATGGATAGGTGGGGTATCAGGGGTTTGCCATTCCAGAGAAGCGCAATTCCAGGGATTAGGATCCGCTTTCTTGCCTTTGAATAGACTCCAGATCATGTTTACAAAGAAAATAATCTGAGTCAGTGCCACAAAAATAGCCGCGATAGTGATAGCTGAATTCAATTCAACGGCAGATTCGGGAATAAACTCAATACCTTCGTAGGCGAAATAGCGGCGGGGTACACCCAGGAAGCCAAGGTAATGCATCGGTAGGTAAATTGAGTAAGTACCCAGGAAGGTCATCCAGAAATGGGCCTGACCTAATCTTTCATTGTACATCCTGCCGGTCATTTTCGGATACCAGTGATAGATAGCACCAAATACAACTAGGATGGGAGAGACGCCCATGACCATGTGGAAATGCGCGATCACGAAATAGGTATCTGAGAGAGGCAAGTCAACAACCACATTACCCAGGAATATGCCGGTCAGACCACCGTGGATGAAGGTAAAAATAAACCCGATCGAGAACATCATGGGTACGGTGAGGTGTATATTTCCTTGCCACAGGGTCAGTACCCAGTTGTATACCTTGATCGCTGTTGGCACGGCGATGATCAGCGTGGTCGTTGCGAAGAAAAAACCGAAATAAGGGTTCATACCACTCACGTACATATGGTGAGCCCAGACGATGAAGCTCAAGCCACCAATACCGACAATCGCCCAAACCATCATACGATAACCGAAGATATTTTTGCGTGCATGGGTACTGAGTAGGTCAGACACGATACCAAACGCGGGTAGGGCGACGATGTAGACTTCAGGGTGGCCAAAGAACCAGAAAAGGTGCTGGAAAAGCACTGGGCTACCGCCCATGTATTCTGTTTGTTCACCTAGAGAAATAATCGCAGGCATAAAGAAACTGGTGCCCAGGATCTTATCAAAGGCCATCATGATGGCGCTGACAAGCAGGGCAGGGAATGCCAATAGACCTAGCACAGTCGCTGTAAAAATGCCCCATACCGACAGTGGCATTCTCATCAGGGTCATGCCTCGGGTACGAGCCTGCAGCACAGTGGTTACATAGTTGAGTCCACCCATCGTGAAAGCGATAATGAAGACGGCCAGGGAAATCAGCATCAGAATAATGCCGGCATCTGCACCCGGGGTCCCCTTCATAATGGCTTGCGGTGGATAGAGCGTCCATCCGGCACCGGTCGGGCCTCCTGTGACAAAGAAGCTAGACATGAGGATGATGACCGACACCAGATAAAACCAGTAGCTCAGCATATTAAGGTAAGGGAACACCATATCTCGGGCCCCAACCATGAGCGGAATAAGGTAGTTACCGAAGCCGCCTAGAAACAAGGCGGTTAACAGGTAAATCACCATGATCATGCCGTGCATGGTGACGAACTGGTAATACTCGCTGGGATGAATCAGTGAAAAGGTATCTGGAAAACCAAGTTGTAACCGCATCATTACGGAAAGAATCAGTGCGACGACACCCACTGCGATAGCGGTTAGTCCATACTGGATCGCAATAACCTTGTGATCCTGACTCCAAATATATTTGGTAATAAAAGAGTGGGGATGCGAAAGTTCCTGCTCTCTATCTGCTAGTGCAACATAGGCCATTAGTGATCCCCCTGCGTCATTGCTGCTATCTGATTATCTTGTTGATTGGGTAGCGTGTTGATATAAGCGATAATATCGTTGATATCATCCTCAGTGCGAAGCATCCTAGACATGCTGGCCATCTGTGGGCCAAAAATGTCTCCGGGATGCGCGCCTCTTATACCGTCTTTAAAATTCATCAACTGGCGTTTCATGTACCAGTCTTCTTGTCCACTCAGCCGAGGGGAATTGGTAGCATAGTTACCTTCACCCGACTCGCCATGACAAACGCCACAGGTTGAGTACATGTCTTCTCCGCGAGCAATGTCACCGGTAATTGATTGTTCACTCTCGGTAAAGGGCAGAGTACCAATATAAGCCGTGACGTCACTGATAGCGGCATCATCAATAAGGATAGCGGCCATGGGCGCCATTTGAGCACCAAACAAATCATCTTTGTGGGCGCCTCGGTATCCTTGTTTGAAATTGTGTAGCTGTCGATTGATGTACCACTCTGGTTGACCACCAAGTTTAGGAGAGTTCAATGCCAGGTTTCCTTCGCCTTCGCTGCCATGACAGGTCGCACAGACACCATACAGGGCGCTGCCAATCATAGGGTCGGCGGGGCGCTGTTGCAGGGATTCGGCATAGGTCATTTGCTGGGCTTGCCAGGTTTCAAAATCTTCCTGGGTATCGACGACCACTCGGCCGCGCATGGTAAAGTGGGCTAACCCGCAGAGCTCTTCACAGAGGACTTCATAGCTGCCAACTTTGGTTGGCGTGAACCACATGTAGGATACCAGTCCAGGCACCAGGTCCATTTTTACTCTGAATTCGGCCACTGCAAAGTCATGAAGCACATCTTTTGAGCGTAGTAGGAGTTTTACTGGCTTATCGACTGGGATGTGCAATACATTGGATGTAATAAGGAGGTCATCCTGACTGTTAGGGTCATTGGGGTTAATGCCGAAGTGATTTTCCGGGCCAACTAGTCGTGTGTCGGAGGTGCCCAGTAAACCGTCTTCGCCGGGTAATCGGTAAGACCAGCGCCATTGTTCACCAACAACGTCAACCTCCCAGGCTTCTTCGGGCACATGCACAAAGTCATTCCATACATAGAGGCCTGGTCCGAGCATTGCGGCCACGCCGATGGCGGTGACGACCGTTAACCAGATTTCAAGCTTTTTGTTTTCAGGTTCATATTTCGCAGGTTTGCTATCTTTCTTATTGCGAAAGCGAATGACCGCGTAAGCCATAAAGAGGTTAACAGCAATAAAAACTGCTCCGGTCACCCAGAAGGTAATATTGATCGTATCATCAATAGTCCCCCAGTTTGACGCCAGTGGGGTAAACCACCAGGGGCTAGCAAAATGAAATATGATGGAACCAATAACGAGTAGGATTACTACAACAGCAACAGGCATAAAGATTTCCTTCAGCACGTCTTAACTAATAAGTCGAAAGCAACTCTTGACTTTAGATTGAGGCTATTTCAGGACTGATTCTTGGTTACTTTCAGAGGTGATCCCTAGGCTAGTAAGTACAAAAAAAAGGCGCATCAATTAGCAGCCCGTACAATAAACATCTCCACTTTGCTAGTCAACCATAATTTGCTTCAGATTGGCCATTAAAGCCAACCTTATAGGGTTAAATTGCTAGGATTGATTAAGTCCCCCTAAATCAGGCCCGAAATTACCCTGGTGGAAGGCTTTCTGGACCTGCTAGACGAGTTTAGTTTGGAGAATAGGGTGAGATTGAAACGAGGTTAGACCGGGTCGCGGAGCTTCATGAAAAATACCCCATAATAAGAAAAGTAAATTAAGCTTGAAACAGGGTCGATTTGATTGATTGTTGAGCTACTTTTCGAGAAGCTTGTTGAGATTAAGCTTGGTCTGACCTTCGCACAAAATAGTCGATAGTCGGATAAGGCAAGCAAACAAGGAGATAGTATGACGCCACCTATTCTTTATGGAGTCCCATTTTCCCAGCCAGTCAGAGCGGTTATGTGGTTGCTCTTCCTTAAACGTATGCCTTTTGAGATGGTCCTCATTAATCCAGGGTCCTCTGGAGATAACGGTAGCAGAAGTGCTGCCTTCCTTGCGAAAAATCCCGGTGGGACCATTCCGTGCCTGGAGGAGCCAGAGACTGGCTTCACTGTTGGAGAGGCTCATGCCATTATGACCTATCTGGCCAACAGTCAAGGCTGGGTTGATGTCTATCCAGATGATTATCGACTCAGGGCTAGAGTGGATTGGTACCTGAATTATCATCATCGCAATATCAGGGATGCTTCAGTGGGGCTGGTAGCACCCAAAATCCGAAAAGATCTGAATATTCCCATCGCGGTGCAGGAATCAGCCAAGAGAATCTTGACGACCGCTTTATCCGTGTTGGACTCCGGGTGGTTAAAGCAAAGCCCATACCTCGCTGGTGAGCAGGTGACGCTAGCTGATCTGGCTGCTTATGTGGAAATTGGTCAGCTTCAACCCATGTTTACCAACGTGTTTGACTTGACGCCCTTCGCCAATGTAGAACGTTGGTTAAAGGACATGAGCCAGGTTGAAGGGCATGACGATGTGCATATCGTGCTGACAGAATTAGGCGACATCAGTGAACAGGCGCCTTCAATGGATACCATTCGAAATGCGAACAGGCGGGCGCTACAGGTATTAAAAGCCAGGCAGGCTGAATTAGAGGGTTAAGCTTATTATCTATAAGCAGCTATTTGACGATAGAAACGAAACTGAAGCCGGGTGTAGCAGTCATATAAGAGACACGATAAAAACAACACAATTAACGTGGCTGCCTATTCGAGGATGACCTGGCGATGGGTGGGTCAACGGTTGTTTATGAACACGGGGCGT
>CAZGCW010000132.1:0-10705 GCA_964524295.1 uncultured Pseudomonadales bacterium | reverse complement strand
CCTTATCAATAAGGAAGTCAGCGACTCTTACAGGCTTGAATATGTCACCCTGGCGCAAGTCTTCGACTTGCCTGGCCCTGTCAAAGAGAAAGAATAGCTGGGTGGGTAATGCAGAATTTCGCCTGTTCTCATAAAATTGATCGAGGAAGGGATTGGTGTCTGACATTTCCAATATCGTTTCGTAATTGAAGGATTCGCCTAGTCTTTTGGTGAGTGAGGTTTTACCGACCCCGGTCGGACCTTCTACAACGATATAGGATGGCAGCATATTGGAAGGGATATCAACTGGCATTGTAGGACCCCGCTTAGTTAATAGTTGGCTTCACGCGGCGTTTTTTAGGGATTTTTTTATCGACCATTGAACGAAGGGCTACTTTTTCCTCCTCATTTGCATCCTGATATTGAGTCCACCATTTTCCTAAACCATTTAATTCTTCTCCAGACTCTTCTCTCAAAAGCAGGAAGTCGTAGGCGGCTCTGAATCGTCTATGTGAAAGTACCTTTTCTGCCTTCTTCCCCCGGCGCAGGGTGAGACGAAATTGCAGAGACCAGATTTCTCTCATTGGAATAGAGAATCGCTTCGGAATGGAGGTGCTACATTGCTGTTCCGCCACTGTGCTCATGCCTGCCTGAGCAATGGCGTCGGCACTGGCCATCCCATTGGATTGCAGACGATTTTTTTTGTTTAGAAACTCACCCCAGAGAAAAGCGGCCAGGATAAATGCAATAGTGACCGGTAACTCTGCTTTAATTCGCCGGTCGGTGCTCTCTAAGGCGAGTTCTATTAAGTGTTGGTTTGAGGGAAATACCAGGAAATGCTTTTCAACCCGAGGGAACAACCATTGGAACAACTGATGTTGAAGAAGGGTTTGAAAGCTTTTTGCTGCATGCCCAGACATAAAAAGTTTTAATGTTTCTTCGAACAGTCTGGCAGCGGGGATCTGTTCGAGTAATCGCCCGGAGTGATTAATTTCTTTGGTTATATCGTCAGCCAGGTTGAAGCCTAGCTTTGCCTTGAAGCGAATGGCGCGAAGCATACGGACAGGATCTTCTCGAAAGCGTCTCGTTGGATCACCGATAATCCGGATAGCACGGTTTTCAAGGTCCGACATTCCCCCTGTCAGATCAAAAATCTCATTATTGATGAGGTCGTAATAGAGTGCATTGATGGTAAAGTCTCGGCGCAGAATATCTTCTTCAAAGCTACCGTAGACATTGTCATCCATGACCAGTCCACTGGTTTTGGACGGGAGTTCGCTGGGTTGCTTTCTGAAGGTGGAAACTTCAATGATTTCTCTGCCGAATCGAATGTGCACAATACGAAAGCGCCGGCCGACTTCTCGGGAGTTTCGAAATAGGTCTTTGATTTGTTCGGGATGCGCATTGGTCGCAACATCAAAATCTTTCGGGTTTCGATTTAACAGAATATCCCGGACACCGCCACCGACTAAATAGGCAACATACCCGGCGGCAGAGAGTCTGTGGATTACCTTGGACACGCTCACACTGATTTTATTAGTAGGAAGGGTGTGGCTGATCTTTTTCATTCAGATTTTGCTACGCAGGGAATGGTGGTTGAGATAGATAGTTACAGTTTAGCAGACAGCATTGAATGAAACAGAGAAATATCAGGACTATTGTCAAGACCAGCAGCCCACAAAAAAAAGGGAAAAGCTGACTTTTCCCATTAAGCGAGTAAGGCATTTTTATTTTTAGGCAGGCAACTTATTGTTATTATTATTACCTGCACTCTTCAAGTCGCATGATTCATGCCACATTTAATTTGTATAAAAATCAGCTAGTTAAAAATGAGCCAAGCGGCTCTTCTGATAACTGTTACTTTCGGTTACTGATTCTGTTTCGTTTGGTAACGTTTGGGAAGAGGCGTTGAAAATAACAGGCTATCGGTCCCTGGATTTAATTCGCGGTAAATTGAGCTTTTGCCTTTTTTGCCACAGGCTTTTCCTGCTGATACCGAGTTCCAGTGCCATTTGAGTTTCAGTCATTGTGCTTTGGTTTTCTAAGATAAAATTGTAAAGATAGTTTTCCAGAGAGAGAATTTCAGGTTCCCGTAAATCAGTTGCTTCATTGGTTTCGGCTGGACTAGGCGAGTCAAGTTGTATGCAAAGCAGATCTGGCGTAATGACCTGAGTTTCACAAAGAATTACAGCCCTTGCGACTGAGTTTTCCAATTCTCTAATGTTGCCAGGCCAGTTATAAGAACGCATCAGGTGTCTGGCCGTGTCGGAAAAATCCAGGCCGTTCTTGTTCATTTGCTGACAGGTCTTTTTTAAGCAGTGATCCGCTATCAGATGTAGATCTTCACCTCGTTCCCGTAGTGGCGGCAGATTTAGCTGCATGACATCGAGACGGTAATACAGATCCAGCCTGAAAAGCTTTTCCTCAACGAGTTGCAAAAGGTCTCTATGGGTTGCAGCAATAAGCCTGATATCGACTTTCACGGTTTGGGTAGAGCCGATTCTTCTGACCTCGCCTCCCTGTAGAACACGGAGTAGTCTTGCTTGGGCATCCAGTGGGAGCTCTCCGATTTCATCGAGAAACAAGGAGCCTTTGTCAGCGGCTTCAATGAGACCCATGCGACTTTTGGTTGCGCCGGTGAAGGCACCTCGCTCATGTCCAAATAATTCAGACTCGATCAGCGTTTCGGGGATAGCAGCACAGTTTAATGAAACAAGCGGTTTCCTGCAGCGGTCACTTTGACTATGGATAGCCTGGGCGACGAGTTCCTTTCCTGTCCCTGATTCACCTAAGATGAGCACGGACGAGTTGGTAGGAGCAACTTTGTTGATCCTTGAAAACAGAGCCTTCATTGATTCACTGCTGCCGATTATGGTTTCTGGTTGCGAATTCGACGTTAAATTGTGGGAGAATTTTTCTAAAGTGGTTGTTAGCTCTTCATCCGTAAAGGGGGCCGCCAGGAAGTTATCAGCGCCCTTTTTGATCAGCGATACAGCCAATTTGAGGTCAGCAGTTTGAGAAACAGCGATCACTGGCGTGCCACGGGCCAGTTCAATGAGCTCCGCGACTGGATGCCCATCCTGGTTTGTCTCCGCGATGATCAAAGAGTAACCGCCAAGTCCCTGCTTAATGGCCTCGTTAAGAGAGTCTGCCCTGGATAGGCTGTTATTGTTATTTTTCAGACATCGCTTAATTGGAGCACTTAAGGCGATTTTGTCTTCGATGATCAGAATGTGAATTGGTTCCGTCACTTTCTATCACCTGCTTTATTAATGTTTAGTTAATAATGAGACGGATATCAAAGTCAACCTCCTATTTTCAAGTAGTGACACCGTCTCAGGAATAGCCGTGACGGGCTTTGCGCCGATATTAACTTGGAATCTTTCTTCGAATTAGGGTAGAGAGGGTGTAGATTTCACATCCTTTCCGAACGGCCTCTGAGTCGGGGTATCCGCTCCAGGTCCCAGGACCTAGCGGCATTTTGCAATAGTTCGTTGACGGAATTGCCCTGAATGTTTTTCTGGTCGAGAAAGACTAATGCCCGGCGAATATTCTCGGCAGCGGTTTTGCTGGAAATGGGTTCGGCGAAAGCTTGTTTGCTCAGTTTCCTACCATCAGTACCTAGCACAACGGGTATGTGACAATAACGGGGCGGGGTCTTTTGTAGTGCCTTAAAAAGGCTCAATTGCAGGGGCGTTGAATCGACTAAATCAGCACCCCTGAGGACATCGGTAATGCCTTGATAGATATCATCAACTACGACAGCCAGGTGGTAGGCATTAAGGCCGTCTTTTCGTCTAACGATGAAGTCACCCATGTCGAGTTGCTTTGTCCACTGCAATGGTCCAAATAACCTGTCCTGGATACCAAGTTCAGGCTCTTTGATATGAAAGCGTAATGAATGAGGTTGGTTCAGGTCATTTACGCCGTTGTCCAGGCAGTGACCGGAATAGACGCGGGGCGTCTCTTTTCTACTGCAGGTGCAGGGATACAGGTATTCGTCGTGGCTTAATTGATCCCGGGCTTGCAGATAAGCGTCAAGGCGGTCACTTTGATATAAAACCGCTCCGTCCCAATTCAGGCCATGGAGCGCGAGTTGCTGCATTATCACGTTTGGGGCAGAGGCTGATTCCCTGGCTGGATCGAGATCCTCAATGCGCAGGTACCATAAACCTCGTTGAGATCTTGCATCTAGATAACTGGCAACGGCTGCAACAAGGGAGCCAAAATGTAATGGACCTGTCGGGGAAGGAGCAAACCTGCCAATGTAGCTTGATTCACGCTTTGTCAAAATATCCATGATGACAAAGTTTATCCGTGTATCTGGCGTTCCTTCAATTCATCCAGAGTCTTGCAGTCAATACATTGAGTTGCAGTTGGTCGAGCTTCTAGTCTTCTGATGCCTATTTCTACGCCACATGACTCACAATAACCATAGTCATCCTGATCCAACAGGTCGATGGTTTTTTCAATTTTTCGAATGAGTTTTCTTTCTCTGTCTCGGGTCCTCAGCTCGATGCTGAATTCTTCTTCTTGGCTGGCTCGGTCCGATGGATCAGGGTAGTTAGCAGCTTCGTCTTTCATATGACTAACGGTTCGGTCGACTTCTTCCATTAACTGTTTGCGCCACTCCAACAGCATGGTATTGAAATGCTGTTTCTGGCCGTCATTCATATATTCTTCGTTCTTGCGCAGGACATAGGGCTTGAAGGAGGAGAGCCCCTCATCGTCTTTTTTGCGTTTTACGCGCTTGGGCACGCTACTTTTTTTACCGCTCTGGGTGGTTTTTTTTGTTTTAGTTACGGCTGTCTTCTTTACAGATGACGGCTTGCTGACAGATTTGGCTTTGGTATTCTTAGCCGAAGTCTGACTGGCTTTTTTTGACGCCGGGGTACTGGCCAGTTTTTTGTCAGCCGCGGTGCTAGCAGTTGTCTTGGCTGATGATTTAGCTTTGCTAGTTTTGGTTTTTGTCATGTCAGTTGCAGCAGTCTTCACTGAGTTTGGTTTTTGTGCCTTTTTCGCCGATTTTTGAGGTGTTTTCTTGGCTGTTGGCTTATCGGCATCATTGACGGTTGCTTTACCCGGATTCTTGGAAGCTTTTTGTTTTGCCTGGGTAGTTGATTTTCGCGTTGCGACCATAATCGTTCCTTGTCCAATTAACGGGAACTAAACAGTTCAAAAAAGTAGCGGCGAACCATAACAGATGATGGACGCTTCGCCAAGCGACTTTTGTAATTTGTGGAAATAAATAAAAGTTTTAGGGATTAACTGGCACAAATGTAATCCAGAGGGTCAAATAGGACGCTTGGCAGAACGGTTGTGCGAAGGTAGGAGAGATCAGTGGTTGGTGTTGTAATAAAGGTTGTAATAAAGGGACAGTTTAATGTCCTCTGAGTACTCGATTCGAAGCCGGAATATTAAGTCTTTCATGGCTATGGATGTGCTAGCAAGGGCAAACCAGCTTGAGTCCGAAGGCTGTGATGTTATTCATCTTGAAGTTGGCCAACCGGATTTTGCCACCCCCGCCGCCGTAATTGCAGCCGGCAAGCAGGCACTCGATTCAAATCACACGGGCTACTCCAATGCAGATGGCCTCTATGAACTGCGTAAAGCCATCAGTGATTTCTATGCCAGTGACTATGGCCTTGTTATAGACCCTGATCGTATATTTGTCACCGCAGGAGGCTCAGGTGCATTGTGCCTGCTGTCCGCTTTACTGACGGATGTTGGTCAGGGCTGGATTTTGTCGGATCCGGGTTATCCTTCGAATCGGAATTTCGTGACCGCTTTCTCCGGTGAACCTCAACTGGTCAGGGTTCCCGCTGAAACCGGGTTTCAACTCAGTGCAGAGCTCGTTGCTAGTCATTGGCAGGGAAATACCAAGGTTGTTCTGGTTGGCTCGCCCTCTAACCCAACTGGAACCACAATCAGGTTAGCGGAACTGAAGGCAATTTATCAGGTGATTAAGGATCGTGGTGGTTATCTGGTTTCTGACGAAATCTACCAGGGCTTGGAATACGGTTCCAATGCAAGAGGTAGCGCCTTGGCGGTCGCAGACGACGTATTTGCGGTCAATAGTTTTTCAAAATATTTTGCGATGACGGGATGGCGAATAGGTTGGCTTGTGGCGCCGATAAATGCCAGGGAATCGTTGATGAGATTGGCTCAGAACCTGTTTATTTGTCCTTCAATGCCGGCCCAGCATGCGGCCTTAGCCGCCTTTAGTCCAGAATCCAGACTGGAGATTGAGGCTAATCGGTTAGAACTGGCACGCCGCAAGCATTTTATGCTGTCTGCCTTGCGTCAGTTGGGGTTTAAAATCTCTGGAGATCCTGATGGCGCATTTTACCTTTATGCTGAGTTACCCGAACCGTTCGACGATGCAAAGGCCTATTGTTCTTCTTTGCTCGAATCAAGTTACGTCGGGTTGACGCCTGGTGATGACTTTGGTGGGGAACAACAAAAACGGTTTGTGCGCATAAGTTATGCGCAGAAATATGCAAGGCTTGTGGACGCCATGGAACGAATAGAGAAATTTAATTCGTGAAAATTTTGCAGGGCGCCTGGACAGAAGGTCGGTTGATTAGGCGCTATAAGCGATTTCTTGCTGATATAGAGTTAGCTGATGGGGAAAAGGTGGTTGCACATTGCCCTAATACCGGCGCTATGACCAACTGTCTGGAAGTGGGAGCACCCGTTTGGCTTAGTCATTCTTTGAATCCGGCACGAAAAACCCAGTATACCTTTGAACTGTTGCGGACCGGGGCTGGTGAATTTATTGGTATTAACACCCAAAGGGCCAATGATCTAGTTGAAGAGGGACTTAATAGAGGTATGATTCCAGCTCTTAGAGGCTTTGCGGGTTATGAAAGAGAAGTGAAGGTAGAAGGCGGTCGGCTGGATTTCAAACTGCATTCAGAATGTCTACCTCCAGGCGCACCTGAAACCTGTTTTGTTGAAGTCAAAAGTGTCACCTTGCTTGAGTCATCTGGGATGGGTCTATTCCCTGATGCGGTTACTGAGAGAGGTCTGAAGCATATTGAGATACTGCGGAGGTTAAAACAAAATGGGTACCGGTCAGTCTTATTGTATTGTATCCAACATACCGGGATTCAGCAGGTCTATCTTGCTGATAAGGTGGATTCGGCCTACGCTGAAGCGGTTCGTTCAGCCGTAGCCGAAGGGGTGGAAGTTTTTGCCATGAAGGCGGCTTTTCGACCTCCCTTTGGATGGCTTAGTCATCAAGTGCCATTTGCAACTCATGTTTTAGGAAGGCTATGAAATCGGCCCTGATCAGCGCGATAATAATGCTTGTTTTTTTCATATTGTTCGCGCTTAACCTGGGTGAGAGCCAACTGTCACTGACTAGCATGCTGTGGCAGGAAGATGCCGTTGCCCGGATGATATTAACGGAAGTACGATTACCAAGAGTACTATTGTCGGTGTTGGTGGGTGCCGGTGTGGCCACCTCAGGCGCATTGATCCAAGGATTATTCAGAAACCCTTTGGCTGATCCCGCTTTGATCGGGGTATCCGGTGGTGCTGCACTGTTTGCATCGCTTTACATCGTGCTAGGGGCAGAAATTGGTTTTCATGGCTTTGGACTTGCCCTGAGTGCGTTTGTTGGTAGCCTGCTGGCAACCTGGTTAGTGCTGCTGATCGGGGACCGCGGCGGCAGAATAGCGGGTATGCTGCTGGCTGGAATAGCGGTGAACGCGGTGAGTTTGTCTGGCGTCGGAATTTTGTCTCTGCTGGCGACGGATCAGCAACTCAGAAGCGTGACTTTCTGGGCTCTGGGAAGTTTCAACCATGCTGACTGGCAAAGTGTATTAATTGCGCTCTGCATGTTGCCAGCTTTGATGCGAATTCTGTTTCTGGCGAGAAGGCTTGATATTATGACACTGGGTGATATTGAAGCCGGCCATTTGGGCATCGAGGTGCCCAGGCTCCGGCTGGAAGCGATATTGCTGGCGGCTTTGATCACTGGCATTGCGGTGAGTCTGTGTGGTGTGATTGCCTTCGTTGGCCTGATTGTTCCACACCTGGTGAGGATGGCATCCCAGGCAAAGCATGAGATTGTTTTACCGGGATCAATGATCCTGGGTGGCATGCTGGTATTGCTCGCCGATACGCTGAGCAGACAGTTATTCTCTCCACAACAGATTCCAGTTGGTATAGTGACGGCTTTAATTGGCGGTCCCTTTTTTATTTACCTTATCGTCAAGAAAGAGAGCGGAGATCGATTGTGAGTCTTCGGCTAGCAGAAGTCAGCTATAGCATGGGTGAAAAATGCCTGTTAGAGGATATTTCCTTTGAGGTTTTCGCAAACCAGCTGCTCATTATTCTGGGACCCAATGGGGCAGGAAAATCAACGCTATTGCATCTGGCAGGGGGTGATTACCCACCCGCAGAGGGTGAGGTAAGACAGTTTGGTTCCGACCCTTATGCCATGCCCAGAAGTCAGCGAGCGATGCGGATGGGATTTTTACCGCAGGGTAATCGGCTCGACTTTCCTTATAAGGTGAAAGAAGTCGTGGGCTTTGGTCGTTCGCCATTTATGCGCAACGAAAAAATCAATAAACGAGTGGTTGCCGAAGTGTTATTAGCAATGGCACTGGAGGGGGTTGCAGAGCGAGATTATCTGACCCTGTCTGGAGGCGAAAGGCAGCGCGTCCAGATTGCTCGAGTCCTGGCCCAGATCTGGGATTTGTCTGAGGGCACTTGCCTGTTCCTCGATGAACCTTTGACGTCACTCGATTTAGCGCATCAGTTAATGCTTATGCAGTTATTGAAGGCATTAGCCGATCGGGGCTTATGCATTTCTGTGGTGCTTCATGACTTAAATCTGGCTATGCGATTTGCTGATTTGATCGCTTTGTTGGATAAATCGGGCAAGCTTGTTGGTTTTGGCGCCCCTTCTGATGTATTGACACCCTCGGCCATTCAAGCCGTTTTCAATGTAAAGGCGACGCTGCAGGCCTCTAATACGAGTGATCGGTCTGGTTTTTTGTTTGAGTGAAGTGAGGATAACGGAGCTCTGTTAAGGGAGGAGCTTTAGCTTAGTGATATCCTCGTTTCCCAGTCGAGCGCCGAATTGTTGTACCAGGATGGCGGCTGCCTGGTGCGCATAGTGTGCGGCAGTCGTGATTGCCTTGCCATTGACCAGATGGTATAGCAGTGTGCCTGCAAAAATATCTCCGGCACCGGTTGTGTCCAAAGGAATTTTTTTAGAAGCTTTAATAAAATCGGGTTGCTGATTGGAAGCTGCAACATAGGCACCATCACCGCCACACGTCAAAGCGTAACTACCGACACTCTGGCCGAGTGCTCGAGCCATGTCTTCCCTGTTATTAGTTTGTGTCCATATTCGAGCTTCATCTTCATTGCAGAATAACAGATCAACACCCCGGTCAATCAAGGTGTCAAATTCGCTCCGAAAATTTTCTACCATTGCCATATCCGATAAGGTCAGTGACACCGCAACACCGGCTTGTTTTGCGATGTCTTGCGCTGTTAAGGCGGCGTCAAAACCCGAGGGCGAACTGACCAGATAGCCCTCGATATAGAGAAACTTGGCGCTTGCTAGGGCCGTTTGGTTCAAGTCAGCAACGGATAAGCTTTCGCTAATTCCAAGGTGCGTCATCAGTGTTCTTTCGGCATCAGGGCTAATCATAGAGATACATTCACCAGTAATACCAGGCTCCCGATTCAACTTAAGGTTGGTTGCAACCCCCACGTCGCTGAGGTCTTTGACAAAAAAATCCCCGGTTGGGTCGTTGGCGACTTTGCAGCTGTAAAATGCCCTGCCGCCAAGCTGGGCGATAATGACCATGGAATTGGCCGCCGATCCGCCACCGGATAATTTGGCTTTGTGACGATTTTGTTTTTTTTCAAGGGCGAGAATCAGATCGGCTCTCTGTTGTGCGTCAACCAGTGTCATGGAGCCTTTCTGGTAGTGGTTACGCTCTAAGAAAGAATCCGGTACTTCGTACTCAGAATCTACCAGTGCATTACCGATACCATAGACATCGTACATTGGATTTTCCTTTTATTAATCAAATCTGTTGGAAGGCGGCATCGGCCGCGTTTAATGTGACCGAAAACTCTTGTTCGGTATGCGCGCCGGAGACGAAACCGCTCTCAAAAGGCGAGGGGGCCAGGTTCACCCCGGCGGTCAGCATGTGATGAAAGAACGTATTGAAATGCGCAGTATTTGAGTTAAGGACCTGGGTAAAATTGCTGACCGGATTGTCACTACTGAAAAAGAAACCGAACATGCCGCCCAGGCTGGTGGTGGTGAGTGGTACATTGCGGTCCGCAGCAAGGACCTCAAGTCTGTTCATGAAGTCGCTGGTTTTAGCTTCAAGGTCGGGGAAAAAATCAGGTTGCTCGATGATGCTCAATGTTGCCATTCCCGATGCCATCGCCAGGGGATTTCCTGACAGGGTCCCCGCTTGGTAGACCGGGCCCAAAGGGGCTACGCACTCCATGATTTCTCGTCGGCCACCAAATGCACCCACGGGTAGACCGCCACCGATCACTTTGCCGAGCGTGGTGAGGTCGGGCTGAACCGAAAACACGCCCTGTGCTCCTGTTAGGCCCACTCTGAAACCCGTCATGACTTCATCGAATATTAGGAGTGCGCCATACTCTTCACAGGACTGCTTTAGGTCGGCTAGAAAGCCCGGGGTGGGTAAAACCATGCCCATATTGCCCGCGACCACCA
>CAZGCW010000131.1:0-10747 GCA_964524295.1 uncultured Pseudomonadales bacterium | reverse complement strand
GCGCTCGTCTGCCAACCTCAAATCCTCATTTGCGATGAGCCGACCACGGCGCTTGATGTCACGATTCAAGCTGAGATTCTGGCACTCCTGAAAGAACTTAAGGAAACGATCGATATCAGTGTCCTGTTCATTACCCACGATCTGGCGGTTGTAGCCCAAATTGCAGACCAGGTCATCGTCATGAACCAGGGACATATTCTGGAAACCGGAACTGTACGTCAGGTGCTTAATGACCCCATTCATCCCTATAGCCAAAGCCTCATTGCCGCTGTACCCGGCATGAATCGTCAGGGCCGCCTCAACCACATCAACAAGGAGGCAATCAACCATCAAAATACGGCTTATCCACTCATCGCAGTTAAAGACGACAGGCAGGTCGCCCTGCCGCTGCAACTAATCCCGGCAGAATACCAGCCATGACAACCCGGAATCTTCTTGAAGTGACAGATCTTTCAGTGAAATATCCTCTATTGAAACGCGGCCTCATAAGTAAGCAGGTGGGTGAGTTTACCGCTGTCGATCAGGTCTCATTTTCAGTCCAGCGGGGTTCTGTGCTCGGTATCGTCGGCGAATCAGGTTCAGGCAAAACCACATTGGTTCGTGCCATATTAAGAGCAATCGAGCCGACTTCAGGATCCGTACTATTTCAAGGCCAGAATGGGCCGGTGGATCTGTGTCAGCTCTCGCACAAACAATTAATGCCACTGAGAACCCAGATGCAAATGATTTTTCAAGATCCATTTGCCTCCCTGAACCCGCGCATGAAAGTCGCTGATATTGTTGCTGAACCCCTGGTTATTCACCACCCAGAAAAGCACCTGGAGCACCGCCAACAGGTCATTAAAATGCTTGAGCGGGTCGGCCTGGAGGCGGATTCCCTACACCGGTTCCCACATGCTTTTTCCGGTGGGCAGCGACAGCGAATCGGGATTGCACGGGCATTAATACTCAACCCCAGCCTGGTCATTTGTGACGAAGCAGTCTCCGCCTTGGATGTCTCCGTACAGGCTCAGGTGCTTAATTTACTCGCTGATTTACAGGCGGAAATGAATCTGACCTATATTTTTGTCGCTCATGACCTGAATGTTGTACATCACTTCTGTGAACACGCCCTGGTGATGTATCGCGGCTCCGTGGTTGAATCAGGACCCGTTGATCACCTATTCAAGTCACCCAAACACGACTACACCAAACTACTATTATCCGCGATACCATCACTTGATCCCGACATAAAGCTTGCGCCCCTGGATAGAAAATCACTGAATATCGAATGAGCTTTACCGTGAAACCTGTGCGGGCGAAGAAATAGTTTGACTTTCAGTTCGCCACAAAGCAGATTGAGTGACGGTGAGACAAAATGACCCCGAAGACATCCCAAAATTAATTCCGTAATGCAGAGGTATCTATGTTTGAAGTACTTTGGCCAATGATTCGATGGCAGGATGATCACGAGCCAGAGCTCCACGGGCTTAGTGGTGACGATATGACCGCTCACTTCATCAAACACCCCAGCGAGGTTAGCGATGAACAATGGGCGCGTTGCGATGCCGTGGTCGGTCCACAGATACCTGCCGAATATATGGAGCGCCTTGAAAACTGTCGGATTTACGTCAAGCCTGCGGTTGGCTTTGACGAAGTCGATTTACAGGCCTGGGGCAGTCTAGGCATCCCTGTCTGTAATACACCCAATTACGGCACCAGAGAAGTTGCTGATCATGCTATGGCGCTCATGCTCACCCTGACAAAAGGTATTGCCTTTCACAATGAACAACTCAGGGCCTCACCGGTTCAGAACTGGCGCCCAGCGCTGAATCCGTTCGGCCAGCGAATGGCCAACTGTACAGTGGGAATCGTTGGCCTCGGACGCATTGGCACCGCAGCGGCACTTAGACTAAAAGCCTTTGATATGGATGTTGTTTTCTTCGACCCTTATAAACCAAACGGCGCTGACATCGCACTGGGCATCAGGCGTGCAGATAGCCTGGAAGAATTATTCGCGCAAAGCGATATCGTCACCCTACACACGCCCCTGAATTCAGAAACACATAACCTGATCAGCACCGATGCACTTGCGGCAGCAAAACCGGGCTTGATTCTGATTAATACAGCAAGAGGCCCTGTCGTTGATATTGATGCACTCTATGATGCCTTGAAAAGAGACCAGGTACTGGCCGCAGGACTCGACGTGCTGCCCGAAGAGCCAGCCAATACCAATAAGAAACTGATTAAAGCCTGGCACGAAGATGAAGCCTGGCTCCAGCACCGCCTCATCATTACCCCTCATTCGGCGTTTTTTACGCCCCAGAGTATGCATGACATCAGAAGCTTTTCCGCAGCCACAGCGGCAAAGTATCTGCGCACAAACAGATTGGATAATTGCGTCAATGAAGCCTTTCTTGAGTTTCGCCGCTAATCGCAATATCCGCACCTTGGTTGACCCTAAACGGGTTTACCGGGCTCCATAAAAAAAGGCCGCATCAGCGGCCTTTCTTACGATCAAAGCAAATTACCCTTTTGCCTGACGGCGTTCCATCGCCTCTTTAATAACCACATCAGCCACACTACGCGGCGTAGGATCATAATGACTGAATTCCATGGAGAACTGACCGCGTCCTGATGTCATGGTTCTCAGATCACCAATGTAACCAAACATTTCTGATAACGGTGCAGATGCCTTAACCCGTACGCCAGTTGATTGCGGCTCCTGGCCTTGGATCATAGCCCGTCGCCGGTTCAGGTCGCCGATAACATCACCAACATGGTCTTCAGGTGTAAATACATCGATCTTCATGATGGGTTCCATTATCTGCGGACCTGCCTTACCCATGGACTGCCGATAAGCGGCCTTGGATGCAAGCTCAAAGGCAATCGCAGAAGAATCAACTGCGTGGAATGCACCATCTACCAGGGTCATTTTCACATCCAGACAGGGATAACCGGCCAAAGGACCTTCTTCCAGGCAGACCTTGAAGCCTTTTTCTACTGCTGGCCAGAATTCCCTGGGAACATTACCGCCAGTCACCTTGGACTCAAACAAGAAACCTGCGCCTGATTCAGCCGGCTCAATGATGTAATCAATCTTGGCAAATTGACCCGATCCACCGGTCTGCTTTTTGTGCGTGTAGCTGTCTTCGATGGTTTGTGTAATAGATTCTCGATAAGCCACAAGCGGTTTACCCACTTCGACTTCCACGCCATGGGTTCGCTTCAGAATGTCAACCTTAATATCCAGGTGCAATTCACCCATTCCTTTAATGATGGTCTCACCTGACTCCTGATCCGTTTCCATCTGGAAGGAAGGGTCCTCCTGGATCATCTTCGATAAGGCGAGCCCCATCTTCTCAGCGCCACCCTTATCTTTGGGTGCAATGGCGATATAAATAACGGGATCAGGAAATACCATCGGTTCTAGTGTCGCCGGCACCTTCTGGTCACACAGGGTATGTCCTGTCTGCGTATTCTTAAGACCAATTAATGCCACAATATCGCCTGCCTGGGCACGATCCAGTTCAATACGCTCATCGGCATGCATCTCAACAATACGCCCGATTCTCTCGGTTTTTCCGGTATAGGTGTTGAGTACTGTGTCACCCTTGTTAATCGAACCCGTATAGATACGAGTAAAGGTAAGCGCGCCAAAGCGATCATCCATAATCTTAAAAGCCAATGACCGAAGGGGTTTCGCAGGATCCACCACTGCAAAATCGCCGGTCGGGGTTCCGTCCAGGTCAACTTCCGGTTGGGGCTCTACTTCAGTCGGGTTAGGCAGGTAATCGACTATCGCATCCAGAACCAGTTGTACGCCCTTGTTCTTGAAAGCAGACCCACAGAAGGTAGGGAAAAAATCAAGCGCAATAGTACCCGCTCTGATACATCGTTTAAGATCTTCAATACTCGGCTCTTCTCCTTCATCAAGATAAGCCATCATTAAATCTTCATCCTGATCGATCACTGACTCGATCAGCTTTTCTCGATACTCCGCAGCGATTTCAACCAGGTCTTCGGGGATTTCCTTGACCTCATAATTCATGGGGTTACCTGTCTCATCCCATACCAGAGCCTCTTGCTTTAATACATCAACCACACCGATGAAGTTTTCTTCCGTACCGATGGGTAAAGTCATGACCAACGAGTTAGCCCCGAGTACACTCTTGACCTGATCAACCACTTTATAGAAATCAGCACCCAGGCGATCCAGCTTATTAACGAAAATAATCCTGGCAACTTCAGACTCGTTGGCGTATCGCCAATTCGTTTCTGATTGGGGTTCAACACCACCAGAACCGCAGAATACCCCTACGCCCCCGTCGAGTACTTTCAGGGACCGATAAACTTCAATCGTAAAATCCACGTGACCGGGTGTATCAATTATATTCAGCCGATGATCTTTCCAGAAGGTGGTCGTCGCGGCCGATTGAATCGTAATGCCCCGTTCCTGCTCCTGATCCATAAAATCAGTGGTTGCCGCACCGTCGTGCACTTCACCAATTTTGTGAATCTTACCGGTAATATTCAAGATGCGTTCTGTGGTTGTCGTCTTGCCAGCATCTACATGGGCAAAGATACCGATATTCCGATAGCGGTTCAGATCAGTCATAACAAATGCTCGTTGTTGGTATGTTAAAGTGAAATCAGTAAAAAACGCCGCATCTTATACCCCCTCGCCTCCAGAATCCAGTTGAGTTTGCGGCGATTTAGCCCTGAGAATAAAAAAAACGCCAATTTGACTGAATCCGTCAAGTCAGCAAGCCAGGACTCGCCCATCATTCTGTTCCAAACCCAGCTCGGAAAGGATCCGATCGCGCCTCCTTAGGAATAGTCAGATCGGGGGCTTAGGACCAGAGAAGCGCTTGAATTTCTCTAAAAAAATATCACCCTGCACTTACCATTCCGCACCGGCGTCTCATTAGGACCCATTGCCGAGTTTCAAAACCAGAACCCATCAGCGCTGGCATACCTGCAGCCACCCGTACTATTCGGCTTTTAAATTTAGGAAAGCTTTCAACTCGGCCCTGTTTCAAGGCATTATGTCTCCAACTTCCAAACGACTTACAGAAACTTATGGCTGATTCTTTTTCCGGTGTTCTGGTATTTGCTCTGCTCGCGACTTTCGTCCTCGCAGGAACCATACTAAGGGCCAAAATTAAATTTCTGGGTAAAACACTGATACCCGCCAGCTTAATTGGCGGGGTGCTTGGTTTTATTCTTGTTAATGCTGACCTGGCTCTCGGCTACCATTCGGAAGATTTCATCGTATTCACGTTTCATTTCTTCACATTGAGCTTTATGTCACTGGTGCTAACAGGTGCGGACCCGCAACAGGCCAAAACACCCGTATTCCTCGGCGGCTCATGGCTGGCATTAATCTGGGTCATCAGCCTGGCCCTGCAGGCTATGCTGGGACTGGGCGTAATCCAGGCCTATAACGTGACAGCCCATGTGCCGCTGTCAGAATTTCTGGGCATCATCGTGACCCATGGATTTACGCAGGGTCCTGGACAAGCCCTTGCTCTGGGTGACCTCTGGCAACATCAATATGGTATCGCTAATGCCGTAGATTTTGGCCTGATCTATGCCTCAATGGGGTTCCTCTCAGCCTTTTTGGTTGGTATCCCTATGGCCAGGTGGGCGATTCGTAGACAACTTCAAGCCAGTACTTTAGTTCAATTAGATCCCGTGTTTGAAAAAGGTATTTATCCAGAGGGAGAAGGTCCGGTAAGCGGCAAACAGATTACCCACTCAGCCAATGTCGATAGCCTGGTTTTCCATCTGGGTATACTGGGGTTTGCCTATCTGTTAACTGACCAATGGCTACTGCACACACAGGTACTAATGGAAGAGACTCTGTTTGCCAATGTATTCAGCCATAACCTTTTCTTTATTCATGGCCTGATCATCTGCGTTATTTTACGAAAGATTCTAGACAAGCTCGGTTACGGCCACTACATAGACAATGAAACCCAAAAGAGAATTACCGGCTCCTCCGTTGATCTGATGGTCGCAGCAACGCTGATCAGCATTCAATTCGGCATCTTGGTCGAATTCATCGTCCCAATCCTCCTGGTGTGTGTGGTGGTCACTCTGGCAACCGCATTGCTCTGCTTTGGCTGTGCCTCACGTCTCCAATCCCTGGGCATAGAGCGGGGTTTGACTACTTTTGGCTGTTGCTGCGGATCCACCGGCAGTGGTTTGCTACTACTCAGAATCCTTGACCCTGATTTATCGACACCGATCGCCAAGGAACTGGCTTTTTTCAATATAGCGATTTTATTCATGAGCTTTCATATTCTCACGCTAATGGCGCCTATCCTCCCGGCAATAAGCCTGATGACGATCGCATCCATTTACCTGGCCACCATGATCATTGCTAGTACCTGTCTGGTGTTACTTAATCGAAGAATTCGCACCGCTTGATGGCTGTAGCCCAATTCGTGCAAATCAGGTTGAACCGCTAAATAATTGCTACGGGCCAATATTATGACAATCAGCGGGCCTGACCTGGATCAGTGATAAACGAGGGCAATTTCTTGCTGACCGGTTCGCTTGCACTCCGCGGCGTCTGTTATATTTGAAGTCAAAAACAGGTATGAGCTACAACGCAAATAAACTGGATAGATAATGAATACGATTTTAAATTATGGCTCTTGCTGCATCGATCACGTTTACCAGGTGCCACATTTTGTCGCCGCAGGCGAAACCCTTCCTGGTACGGACTATGCCGTATTCCCTGGAGGCAAGGGCCTGAATCAGTCAATAGCCATCGCCAGAGCAAATGGTCGAGTTCATCACGCTGGGAAAATTGGTAAGGACGGTCTTTGGTTAAAAGACGAGATGTTAAATGCGGGTGTCGAGCTTGAACATCTCCTGGTCAGCAACACCAACACAGGACATGCCATCATTCAGATATCCAGAGATGGCAATAATGCCATCATCATTTACGGCGGAACCAACAGGGAAATTCAAGCGACCGAAACGACTCAATTCCTGGCAAATCGAAACGATGGCGATCTACTGCTATTACAAAATGAGGTGAGTTGTAACGAAACAGCCATTCGCCTCGCTAAAGATAAAGGCATGCTGGTGGGTTTCAATGTTGCACCCATGACCCGCGATGTATTTAAGCTGCCGCTTGACCTAATTGATTACTTTGTCATCAATGAAAATGAGGGGCGCGCTTTAGCGGCAACCGAGAATCTAGACGCGGTACCAGGCCGCCTGCTCGAACTTTATCCCAACTGCAGAGTGCTACTGACCCTGGGCGAACAAGGTTCATGGTACAAAGATGCCAAAATAGAAATCAGGCAGACCGCCTTCGATGTCAATATGGTCGACTCAACGGGTGCGGGGGATACGTTTACCGGCTATTTTTTTGCTGCGCTCCAGGCTGGCGCGTCAACCCAGGATGCCTTGATTAGAGCCAGTGCCGCTGCCGCTTTAAGCGTGACCCGGCCTGGCGCTGCAACCTCCATTCCCAGTGCCGAAGAGGTTGATGAATTTCTTCAATCTGCCGCGCTCTAGGCCTCACCAAAGCCGGCACTCAGCCTTTGACAGGCCGCCGTGTAGTCGTCCTTTTCGGGCCAATTAAGGGGTTTCCTGGATGGCTCCGAGGTCACTGATGGCTCCAGGTAATCTGGATGGAAGGGCATGAACTGGCCTTTTAACTCCCGAGCGTTCAAACTTGATTCATTGGGCACTGGAACAAATACTTTCATAACCTGACTCACAATCTATTACCGATTTAACAATTAACTTTTTACACGAGAATAGGGGAATCACCACACAGGAATGATGAAGAATCAAAGGATAATTGTGGAAAAATAGTGAAAGAACAAATAATGTCTGTTTTTATTAATGAGCGGGGCAGATCAAGATGCCTTTAGACCTGTAATTAAGTAAAAAGAAGCCTAAAGTAAGGAAGTTACAGTTTCAGGCCCTGCAGTCAAATTTTTGAGGAACCCATATGGCTAAGCGAATCGTCATCGTTGAAGACGACCCAGATCAGCGTAATAACTACATCGATGCTATATCTAAAAAAGGTTATGACGTCCGGGCATTTGCCTCAAGGACCGAAGCATTAGCCGGTTTTGATTTAGAACTACCCGATTTGGTGATTCTGGATATTATTCTAGGTGACGAAGTCGATGCCGGTTTCGAACTCTGTCGCGACTTGCTAGCCAGGTCACCTAACCTACCGGTCATTTTCCTGACGGAGCGGATAGCTGAAATCGACAAAATAAGCGGGTTAAGATTAGGCGCCTGGGACTATCTACCAAAACCAATCTCACTTGATTACCTTTCAGAGAAAATCAGCTCACTGATTCGAATTCACAAAGTCCGGAGTCTCACTGTACAAGGCTCAACCCAGGCCAAGCTGGTAGGCGATATGTCAATTGATCAAGAGGCTCTGCTGGTTTCCTGGAAATCTCAATCAATTAATCTATCGGGCACCGAATTTCGAATGTTGGCAAAACTGGTCCGGGTACCCGGTCATGCCGTGTCCTACGACACCCTGATGAACGCAACCATGCAATCTCTGGTCACCAACAATACGATCAATACTCATATGAGAAATATCAGGAAGAAGTTCGAAGCGGTCGATCCGGAATTCGACTGCATAAAAAGCGAATACGGCTTTGGTTATCGCTGGTCGACTCAAGCGTGAAAAAACCAAAAGCATAATTAGATGCAAGCGACCACCTTTAAGGGGCCTAACCTCGGTACAAAATTATTTATTCTGATGAGTTTTATACTTGTCGTCATACCCTGGTTCAGTTATCTCTACCTCAGTGAAATGGAAGATTTCCTCGTTGAAAGCCAGTCGAATGCACAACTGTTAACCGCTGAGGGGATTTCAACCTTACTTAATGGCAGGTCCGACCTGTTTAATGAGTTACCGCTGAGTCCGGATGGTTACGAACAACTTTATGCCCACCCGCTCGAAAAACCCATCCGAATCGATGGCGTACGGTCTGATTGGGAAGATGTACTGGACTACAATGTCGGCTTTGGCACCCGGTCCGTCCCGGATAATCGCAGCCAGCCCGTTAACCAGTTCTATCTGGTACTTGGCGAACACAATGGTCAGGTCTATGCGTTTGTTCAAGTGCTTGACGATAATGTCATCTTCAGAAACCGCAATATCCTTCGTCTTGATCTGTCTGATCATATTCGAGTCACGTTTACCGGCAAAGATGGCAAAGTTCAGAAACTCGTCATCACAGCGACTGAAGAAGGGGTCACCACAGCGTATGTTGTCGACGAAAACTGGCGTTATGCGTTATTAGGTGAAGCTGAAAACAAAGTGCCTGGAGTACTGACAAAAACCACCAATGGCTATTCAGTTGAATTTCGCATTCCACTTGAACTATTAGGCTCAACCAAGAATTTTGGTTTGGCGGTTGTCGATGTCGATAGTATGGAATCTCGATCAATCGAGTCAATCACGGGTACCCTGCCATCAGCGGGTCGGGAGGCCTTTGTGCTGGTATTGCTTAAATCACCGGAGGTTCTGCGCATCATTGAAGGCCTGGGCTATTCAGGGGCCAATATTCAAGTTATTGATGCGCAACAAAGAGTTCGAGCGGAAGTCGGTAGCTATCGTGATGCCAGCAAGACACCGCCAAATTCTGACCCAGGCAGTTCGCTTCCGTTCCTCGAGCGACTGGTTAACTGGCTGCTCAACCCGGTCTATCAATTAGTCGATCTCAGTCTCCGTGACCAGGAATATGCCCGGGAAGACAATATCATCACCGAAGCGCTAGAAGGTAACCCGGGTACTGACTACCTGTTATCCGATGAACAGGGTGAGATGATCATCGCCGCCCATCCTATTATCGATCAAAATGCAGTGATCGGAACCGTCATTCTTAAACAGAACACAAATAGAATCCTTGAAGTTCGTCGCGATGCTCTCAAAAGAATCGTCAACTTCTCGCTCATTTCCGTCATTCTGTTTGCCAGCATTATCCTGGCTTTCTCTGTCAGGCTAGCCGGAAGAATCAGGCGCCTGGGTACCGAAGCCAATAATGCTATCGATCACTATGGCCGACTGAAAACCAACAAAATTTCATCAGAAACGAATTCCGGAGACGAAATAGGCGACCTGGCGAGAAGCATATCGGGCATGCTGGCCCGACTGCACCAACACAACCAATTTCTTGAAAATATGCCCAGAACCCTGCGGCATGAAATAAACAACCCGTTAAATGCGCTATCGACCTCACTGCAAAACCTTGAAAGCCAGCCAGACGAAGAGGCCAAAACCAAATATATAGACAGCGCAAAAAGAGGCGTTAACCGAATTGGGATGATCGTTCAGAACCTGGCTGATGCCGCCAGCCTGGAGGAGTCCCTGATTGGAGAAGAGATGGAGATTATCAATCTCCATGACCTGATCAAAAACTATCTTGCCAACTGCAAAGTCGTGCACCCCCAGATGGAATTCCATTACCGAGGCTCAGATAAAGCCCTGCATGCACAAATCTGCGATTTTCGAATCGAGCAGTTACTCGATAAGCTAATTGACAATGCCATTGATTTTAAATTGTTCTAATACTTGTTCAGATAAAGCTTGTATATGCCTTGAAGAATTACCACTTGCAATTATCATATAGTCAGCAATTGATGATTTATTAGCCAAATCTATTGTTATTATGTCTAATGCTTTATTTAAATCTAGTGTTTTAAGAATTATTTTTTTTAAATTAGATATTTTATCCATTAATTATTTAAAGTTTATCAAATATTT